>NZ_MAIS01000388.1:0-238 GCF_001680695.1 Paenibacillus sp. KS1
ATACGCATACAGGTTGAGACCATCACCACGGTACTCGTCCTCTTGTGTAAAGCGGGCAATGACCGGATTGTAGAACCTTGCGCGCAGGTAGTACTGCTGCGTAATAAGATCGAACTGCTCGCCTGCGTAGCGGAAGCGGTTCGGAATGCCCTCTGTGGCAGATACCGTCTGGCCGAAGGCGTCGTACTCATAGCTGTTCAGGATACCGCCGAGACGGTTCGTGATGCGCACAACATCT
>NZ_MAIS01000279.1:0-720 GCF_001680695.1 Paenibacillus sp. KS1
TAAGTTGTCTGGAACATTTTCTGACTCTAACGATTGTTCAATCCCATATAGTGCTCTATTACATCCGGCAATTGCATCTTGAAGTCTTTGGCTTGATTCTGATTTATCAACAATATCTCCTGGAAACGCTCTACGTACTTCTTTCTTTAATAACATCTTTAGTGTTTCAATGGAACTTCCTTCATAAAATGCATTTGCTTCAGCTAAAACTTGAAATGCTCTTTCAGAAGTTTGTTCAGCATATTCAATAATTTTTCTCACTTTATTTCTCTTTTCAGAAAAAAGATATACAAGAAAGCTGGAAAGTAATCCAGCAAAGGTACCAGAAACAATTCCAATAGAGAAATTTAGAAATAAATCCTTCATTGTATCCCTGCTTTCATAAAACTATAAAGATTTCGCTTAACGTTACTGTATCTACCTTAAAGGAGCATCAGTAACTACGATAGACTTAATCTTGCTTGGTTGTGAGCTGAACACACACCTTGTTTATCACTTCTCGGGAACCAAGGGAAAAGTCTGCAGCGTAGATACGGTGTTATCTGAAAGGGATGCCATCTTCGAGATGGATTCTTTCGATTGTGAATGACTACGTCTTCTTGGTTTCAACATTTTTTCAATCCTTTGATACATCTTTTCTGATATGATACTATATATGTAATAAAGACCAAGTGCGCTAACACTTGGTCCATACAATTGGCTTGGATGGGTAATCCCTTC
>NZ_MAIS01000040.1:0-55908 GCF_001680695.1 Paenibacillus sp. KS1
ATAAAAAGACAGGGTTTCTCAACAATCTGGGAGGAGCCTTGTGCTCCTCTTTTTCTTCTTTACTCGATGGATCAGAATAGCTTTGGAATGATAGAATGGGGGGCAAAGGAGTGGGAACATGGATGTAAAAGAGCTCCATTCGCTTCATGCACAGGAAGCTAATCCTGTTGAACAATTGTATCGCAGCTATCGGACCTTAGCATTTTCCATTGCATATCGGATGCTGGGCACGGTGTCTGATGCGGAGGATGCCGTGCAGGATTTATTTGCGGATATGGTTGGTAGGAACTTGGATGATGTCCGGCATATCAAGGCGTATATCGCCAAGTGGATGACGAACCGATGTCTGAATGTGCTGCAATCTTCCCGTCGAACGAGAGAGACGTATTTCGGCGAGTGGCTTCCAGAGCCTATCGTTGAACAAGGAGAGCAGCCCGATCAAGTGGCGGAGCGTGCAGATTCGCTATCCTATGCGTATATGGTGATGCTTGAGCGGATGACCCCGATGGAGAGAGCCGTATTTCTGCTGAGGGAAGTATTCGAATATGAGTATGAGGAAATCGCAGATACGGTTGGCAAGTCGACTTCCAACTGTCGCAAAATATTGAGCCGCGCCAAAGAGCACGCGCGAGAATATTCCCCCTCTGCTAGTCAAGATACGGAAGCTAGGCGGACGCTTGTCTCCAAATTCGTGACTGCCTTTCAGCAATACGATATGGAAGCCTTGTTGTCCTTGCTGTCAGAGGATGTGCGACTGACTACCGATGGAGGAGGCAAAGTCCATGCTGCTATGCGGCCTATTATAGGAAGAAGCCGTGTACTGAGGCTGCTTACTTCTCCTAAAGCGTTCGTGGCGCTGCGAAGCTGGGATCTCTCCTTCACTATGGTAAATACGAGCATGAATATGGTGTATCGGGAGCAAGGAGTTGTGAAGGCGGTATGCTGCTGTGAGCTAACGGCTAAGCAAGATCGCATAAGCAACGTTTATGTTATATTTAACCCGGATAAGTTGGATCATATATCGTTGTAGATAGGAGCAGGAGGAATGACGGTGACACTGGACGAAGTCATGGCTAAGCTGGAAGCGATGGGCACAGAGCAAACAAAGAAAACGTTCCTCCGACATGGGGCGCAGGAGCCGCTGTTCGGTGTAAAGATCGGCGATCTGAAGAGGCTGGTCAAGGAAGTTAAGAAGGATCAGCAGCTTGCGCGTGCGCTTTTCGATACAGGGAATAGCGATGCGATGTATTTGGCAGGGCTGACGGTCGATCCATCTGCAATGACCAAGGAACTTCTGAAATCATGGGCTCAAAAGGCACACTGGCATATGATTGTTGAATGTACGGTAGCGGGTGTGGCTGCAGAAAGTCCGTATGCTCTCGAATTAGCGCGCGAATGGATGGCATCCAGAGAAGAGCTGATTGCGACATGCGGATGGAGCACCTATTTGCACTATATCTCGATTACTTCGGACGAGAAGCTGGATATCGATGAGTTAAGTAGAATGCTTGCGCTCGTCGAATCGACGGTTCATCAGGAACGCAATCGGGTGCGGTATGCAATGAATCAATTTGTCATTGTAGTAGGTTCGTATGTATTGGCCCTGCATGCTGAGGCAATGCGGGTGGCAGAGGCTATTGGCAAAGTGAAGGTCAATATGGGCGAGACAGCTTGCAAAGTACCGGAAGCGGCGGCCTATATTCGCAAAGTGGAAGCCGCAGGCAAGCTCGGCGCTAAGCGAAATACATGTATATGTTAAGGTGAAGCACAGGATACGGGTTCCTGTGCTTTTTTGTGCTCGGCTTCAAATATATTTATCGTAAATAGAAACATTTACCTTTTTGCATACGTCCAATGATCCGAATGAGTAAGGAGGGGGAGTATGAATTTATTTGCTAAATTTAGGTTCACTAAGATAGTGGGAACCATTTCGATCGCGTTCATCGTGATGGGAGCAGCGATAGGACTAGGGGCAGATGCAGCTCAAGCAGCAAATTGGGAGATTTATGACAAGGGCGAGCACGTATTTTTACCCGAAGGGCCAATCGAACAGGATGGAGTCATTATGGTGCCGCTTCGTCCGATTGCTGAGCGATTTGGCTACCAAGTGAGTCTTGCGTCAAAGGATAAGGTATTAGCCCAAGGCGGCGTAGTCGGGAAATTGTTATTCACGGCGGGCAGCACGACTGTCCGTATAAATGATGCAGCAAACAAGCAGATGGAGAAACCTGCAGTTTTCATTAACGGCAATCTGTTCATCACGATGGAAATGGCGGGTTATTTGACCGATATCGGTTATTCTGTTGTACCCGGAACATCCTTCATTCAGCTTCGGCCTATTGAGGGAGATGCACTAGCGCATATTCAGAAGCAGTATTGGCATGTGCTGAATAATGAGCAGAATACGCGGTTTATGAATAATCAGGGAGAAATCTTGCTGAATTCGGAATACGGCGGCCATGTAGACTTTGGTTATGATGAGCTTACTCCGGTCATGAATGGTTATCAGTATGTTGGATACATGGATCGCAGTGGCAAGCTGGCTGTTCAAGCGCCGTATTATCGACTTGATTCTTTTTCCGAAGGACTAGCAGCATTCAAAGAATTGCAAAAAAGCGGAAATGGGTATCAAGTGAAGTACGGCTACTTGAACCGTACAGGGAAAGTTGCCATTCCTGCCAAGTATGATCACGGTTATAGCTTCTCCGACGGGTTGGCCAAAGTCGTGCTGAACGGAAAAACATTTTATATCGATCATAATGGCAAGACGGCGATTGCACCAATACCGAATAGTGCTAGTACCGATCCATTCCATGAGGGATTGACAGCCGTCACTGTTTTTACTCAATCCAATGGAGAGATCAAGCAGAAAACTGGATTTATTGATACGACTGGCAAGTTCGTGATACCACCTATGTTCGATTATGCCGGATATTTTTCTGATGGAATGGCGATGGCGGCTGCTGAAAGCGGCAAGAAAAATGGTTATATAGACAGAACGGGAAAATGGATAATTACGATGCAAGATGCAGATCTCTACCCTTTTCAAAATGGATTCGCACAGTACTATGATCGGAAGTCCAAAACAACAGGTTTCATCGATAAGAAGGGGAAAAAGCTGCTGTTTCCTAATGTCAGCAATCTCTCCGACCTTTCTGAAGGGCTTGTTCGCTTTCAGCGCAAAGGCTTGTATGGCTATATGGATGTGAACGGGAAGACGATTATTGAACCTCAATTTAAGTATGCCTCCACCTTTGAAGGCGGGATCGCCCAAGTGGAATTACAATCGCCTGATCCCAACCATTCGATCCATGCATGTATTAACAAGACGGGAGAAGTAATTTGGAGGGATGATGCGAAATAAGCTTGAGTGTTGACTTCGAGTGAACTCGAAGGTCTACAATACAGCCATCGACGAAGAATCAGCTAAAGGAGAGATGGCTTGTGTGTAATATCAAGATGACTGTAACTGAATATGGAGGGCCGGATGTGCTGCATGCTATGCAAGAACCGCTGCGTACACCCGAAGCGGGCGAAGTTCGCGTGAAGGTACAAAGTGCTGGCGTTGCGCTTGCAGATATTATGCGCAGGGAAGGTCTGTATCCGATGTCGCCTGAGGTACCTTTTGTTCCTGGATATGATGCGGTTGGGATCGTTGATGCAGTTGGAGCTGACGTGAACGACTATGCAGTAGGGGATCGCGTTGCTGTATTTTTTAACGGAACAGGCGGATATGCATCGCATGTGTATGCCCGAATGGAGGAGGTTGTTCTGATCCCTGCGGAAGTAGATGCTTCAGAGGCGGCAGCTTGTATGCTGAATTATGTGACGGCATATCAGATGCTGCACCGCATCGCGAATGTATCGGAGGGGGAACGAATCCTTATCCATGGCGCGAGCGGTGGTGTAGGGACGGCGTTGCTGGACTTGGGGCGATTGGCGAAACTGGAGATGTACGGAACAGCCTCGGCAGCGAAGCATCAGGTTGTTGCAGGGTATGGTGCGATTCCGATAGACTATCATGCAGATGACTTTGTTGAGGTACTTGCTAGCATCGCTCCTGAAGGAATGGATGCCGTGTTCGATCCGATTGGGGGCTCCAATTGGGAGCGTTCCATGCGGACGTTGAGTACGAAGGGACGCTTTGTCGGTTACGGCTATACATCCGTACTGGAGAAAGGACATACAAACAATTGGGTGAAGGATTGGACGGGGGCCGCTGCCTGCGGGACAACGGAGAGCGGGAACCCTGTGCACATGTATAGTATTACTACGCTGAAGAAGGAACGATTGGATTGGTTCCGTGAAGATGTGCAAGCCGTCATGTCCCTGCTGGAAGCGGGTGAGATCCATCCTCTTATCTCTCATCGGATTCCACTGCAAGAGGCAGCTCACGCGCAGGAGCTGTTGACAGGAGCCCATTCTGTGGGGAAAATCATTCTTGTGGAAAATACGTAATTAAGTCGTTGGGAAGGAGCTAATAAAGGGATGTACTCCATTGGGGAAGCAGCACGAATAACCGGGGTATCTGCCTATACACTTCGATATTATGAACAGATTGGCCTCCTCCCTAGTCCGCAGCGTCAAGGTGGGAAACCGGAAGGTGTGAGACAGTATAGCGATCAGGATTTGAGATTCATTCAATTCATCTATGGATTGAAGCAAACGGGCATGAAGCTGGAAGATATTGCAGCGTTTGCTGAGGATGGATGCCTATTGTCTGGCGAGCGTCTGCCGCATGATATAGAGGATACCTTGCACAAACGAATGGACATGCTTGATCGTCATCTTACGCGACTTAACGCGCAGATTGAACAGCTGGAATCTGTCAGAACGATAGCCGTTGAGAAGCGAAAGATGTACGCCTCGATCCTCCTGACTCAGGAGAAGAAGGCAATGGATCATAGGGGCTAGCCGATGTGGGTTTGCCCTGATTGATCAACAAGTTCTATTTATGTCACTGATATACATTTGCTATAAGAGATATTGGAACTATTAAGTATCAATTAGGATGAGAGTAAGAAAAAAATAAAATGGCTGCTATCCTACCAACTCCAATAGCACCTGCCATAATTCGCAATACCTCCTATACAAAGAGATGATAATCATGTGCCATCAATAAATGGGGTAAATACCCTTTAAAATGAGTTTATACCACACTTATGGCTAGGTGCAATACGTTCTCTGGGATTGACTTCATCCTCACACGCAAACAGGACTAATCCGAGTGGGGTTAGTCCTGTTCTTAACTATTGTTCAATGCCTCAAGCAGTTTCTGCTTCAAGGCTATGATTTGACTTTCGGTCAATCCAATTGCCGCTAAATAACGCTCTGATCCTCCATATGCTGCATGCAGATATTGAAGCATCATCTCCATGTTGCTAGGATCGCATCCAAGGAACTGTTCATATAAGTCTGCGGGCATTCCTTCCGGTCGGCCGGCGCGCAGCTCGTCCATAATAGGGAGGAGACATTCAGCTGTCATCGCATAATCCTCAATAATGATTGTATGCGGTACACCTGCCAGATCCAGCAGCAAGGCAGCAACCATACCTGTTCGATCTTTCCCAGCTGTACAGTGGAAGAGAACGGCTTCGTCAGAAGGATTAGCAAGAATTTCGAATATTCCCAGGAATGCATCTTGGCTATTGTCCAGCATACTGAGGTACAGTTGGCCTAGACTATTAACTTGAGGTTGGTTCGTTGTCGCTGGATTCAGGAGATCGACATTATGATAGGCAACGTTGTCGGAATCAGCAAATGCATCCTTGGCGACGCTCACCTCTTGCGCGTGACGCAAGTCGATAACCGTATGAATTCCACGTCCCAGCAATAGCGCTTGGTCGCGCTCGGTCAGCTTGTGCTGGCCATCGCCGCGATAGAAGCGCCCCCATTGGATTGCACGCCCTTCTTTTGTTGGATATCCCCCTAGGTCACGCACATTGCATGCGCCTTCCAAGCTGATGATTCGTTCATTTTGCTTTGGCTGTGGCACGAATTGATTGTTGTCTTCGCTCATTGTTTCTATCCGCCTCTCATGAAGTAGGTAAGTCTATGCTATCATAGACAACAGGAAAGGGACATAAGCAGAAATGGGCAAAACAGACGCAGGGGACAGACATTTATAGCAGCAATGAGGTGTCTTTATGAATATTACATTGGGCCTGTTCGCCCATGTGGACGCAGGGAAAACGACTTTTGCCGAGCAGGTTCTATATCATACGAGAAGCATACAGCAGCGGGGACGGGGAGATAACAAGGATGCTTTTCTGGATAGCCATGAGATTGAGAAGGAACGCGGCATTACGATATTTGCCGATCAAGCCGTGATGACGTATAGAGGCAATATCTACACACTTATCGATACACCCGGCCACGTCGATTTTTCCGCAGAAATGGAGCGGGCGATACAAGTTATGGATGTCGCCGTCATCATTGTAAGCAGTGTGGAAGGTATTCAAGGGCACACCGAAACGGTATGGAAGCTGCTGCAGGAGCGGGGAGTGCCAACAGTCTTCTTCTTGAACAAAATAGATCGAGTGGGTGCGGATGTAGATCAGGTCATCGCAGATATCCACGAGAATTTGACCCCAGATATCATCAACATGACATCTTATGATCCGGATCAAGGGCTGAGTGAAGAGATCATTGCCTTCATGGCTGAGCGGAATGATCAGTTGTTCGAGCTCTATATGGAGGAAGGCTATGAGCAAGCGGTATGGCTCAGGGAGATGCGGCATATGCTTGCCGAGCGCAGATGGTTCCCTTGCGTATGCGGTTCGGCGCTGCAGGATGTAGGCGTGCAGCAGGCTTTGGAGCTTATCCATCAATTCGTGCAGACTGAATATTGCACCACGGGAGAAATGGCGGGACTGGTGTATAAAGTCCGCTTTGATGACCAGGGAACGCGTACTACCCATATGAAGGTTACGAGCGGGACGTTGTCTGTTCGGGATGAAATCCGATATGGGACAGAAGTGGATACCATCCTTGAGAAGATTACATCTATTCGTGTCTATAATGGGCAGAAGGCACAAAAGGTCGAGTTTGTAGAAGCAGGACAGCTATGTGCGGTAACGGGGCTTACGGCTGCTTCTGCAGGAGTGGGTGTCGGCGCCTATAAGGACACTGCTATCTATCATATTGTACCTACACTCAAGTCCAAGGTTATCTTCCCAGCCGAGTTGCACGTGAAGGAGGTGCTGGCTTGCTTCCACCGGTTGGATGCGGAAGATCCTGCTCTTCGTGTGCAGTGGGATGAGCATGTTCAGGAGATTCACATTCACGTCATGGGTGCTATTCAACTGGAAGTGTTAGCGCGGATCGTGAAGGAACGATTCGGCATTACGGTATCATTTGCGGATCCTGAAATTCTCTATAAAGAAACGATACGCTCTACCGTGAATGGATGCGGACACTTTGAACCGCTTGGGCACTATGCAGAGGCACGCTTGCGTATGGAGCCTGGAGAACGAGACAGCGGCATTCAGGTGTTCAACGAGTGTCATCCCGATGAGCTTGGCGTCAATTATCAGAATTTAATTATGCAGCATTTGCTGGAAAGGGATCACCATGGGCTGCTGACGGGGTCGCCGCTAACGGACGTGCGGATTACACTGCTGACAGGACGAGCACATAACTGCCATACGAGTGGCGGGGATTTCCGAGAGGCTTCTTTCCGTGCGCTGCGTCAAGGGTTGGAGCAGGCGGATAACGTACTGTTGGAACCGTATTACGACTTCAAAATAACGGTGGATACGGATGATATGGGCAAGGTAATGGCGGATGTGCAGAAGGCGCATGGTGCACTTGAACCCCCTGCATTTATCGGCAGTAAGGCGGTCATCACAGGGAAGGTTCCGGTCTCCACTTTCATGAACTACAGCACGGAGCTTGCCGCCTATACACAGGGCAAAGGGATGATTCAGCTTCTATTCGGCGGATACGATGTGTGTCATAATGCGGATGAGGTGATTGCACGCAAGAGCTACGACAAGGACGCAGATCCGGCCTATACATCCTCTTCCATCTTCTGTGCCAAGGGACAGGCGTATCGAGTTCCATGGGATGAGGCAGATTCCCATATGCATAGTGAATAACATAGCTAATAACGGAGCTAGAATTTTTGTGCATCAGACCTACGTGCACAAGGAGGATCGTCCCCATACGATCGCCAGTCTAAGCGTTTATTTCCGTACTACCATAAAGAAAGGCTGTCCAACAGAATGGGGAATCTCCCAACTTGGACAGCCTTCTTCCGTTCCTCTATTTTAGACAGAACGCGTGAAGCAATTATTCAGCGCCTTGCTGTTCGAACAGCTTCACAATTTCAACAATGACCTCTGTAGCCTTCTGCATATTATCGACAGACACATATTCATAGCGGCCATGATAGTTCTCTCCGCCTGTGAAAATGTTCGGTGTAGGCAGTCCCATATAAGACAATTGTGAACCGTCTGTACCACCGCGGATCGGCTTGATATCAGGCTCTACGCCAACGTTCTTCATCGCTTTGTAGGCAATGTCGACTATGTGCTTCACAGGTTCGATTTTTTCACGCATATTGTAATACTGATCCTTCAGCTCAATGCTGATGCGTTCAGCTCCATACTTCTCCTGCAAGCTCTTCACGATGTTCTCCATGTTCTGCTTGCGAGCGTTGAAGTTGTCTCGATCGAAATCACGAATAATGTAGCGAAGCTTCGTCAGCTCTACGTCGCCGCTAATGGAGGACAGATGGTAGAAGCCTTCATAGCCTTCTGTCGATTCTGGAGCTTCCTCTACAGGCAAGCGGCTATTGAACTCCATGGCGATTTTCGCAGCATTGACCATTTTGTTCTTGGCCGTACCTGGATGCACGTTCTTGCCCTTGAAGGTCAATGTGGCTTGTGCAGCATTGAAGCTCTCATATTCCAACTCGCCAAGCGGGCCTCCGTCTACCGTGTACGCATAACGAGCATTAAAGGCTTCTACATCGAAGCGATGAGGGCCTCTGCCGATTTCCTCGTCCGGAGTGAAGGCAACGCGAACCTTCCCGTGCTTGATTTCTGGATTACGAATCAAGTACGCCATCGCTGTCATAATTTCAGTAATGCCAGCTTTATCGTCTGCGCCGAGCAGTGTTGTGCCATCTGTTGTAACGAGCGTATGCCCGATGTAATTATGTAGTTCAGGGAAGTCCTTTGGCGAGAGAACAACGCCTTGTGCTTCATTCAGCACGATGTCCTTGCCGTCGTAGTTCTCAACCAGTTGAGGATTCACGCCTTCGCCCGATAGTTCGGTAGCTGTGTCCACATGGGAGAGGAAGCCGATTGTAGGAATGTCCTTGTCTGTATTGGCAGGAAGCGTAGCCATGACGTAGCCGTTCTCGTCCATTGTCACTTCTTCCATGCCGAGTGCCTTCAGCTCATCCACGAGCAGGCGAGCCAAGTCGAGCTGTCCAGGTGTGGAAGGGCAAGTTTCGCTGTCGTCATTGGATTGGGTATTCACTTTAACATAGGATGTAAAGCGTTCAATTAGTTCTTGTTTCACGACATTTCACCTCTGAATAGTAGCGTATCAATCTCCTTTCATCTTACCACGAATAGCAGGACTTTACCCTATTTGTGGCAGCGTCCCCTTGGAACATGTTTAAGAGGGGAGGGGGTGCCATTCCAACTTCTCATGAACCCTCCCTATTTTTGAATGGGGATGTGAATCCATATCGTCGACTGTGGATGCTGTGGTCCATAGAAGTCACGTCCATATACCTCGAAGTCTGCCCGATCATCGAGGCGAAGCGGTGTGTTGTTCAGCCATGTTCCCCAGATGTAATCGTAGGTGCTCCGGAGCTGCTGGGTAGTACCCTGATGCTTGAAGACAGCATAGGTACCGGCAGATATGGTGTACGACCACATGCCGTGCGGAATGTCAGCAATACGCTCCACGGCGAATCCAGCCATATGCCCAAAAGTTGAATGCTCCGTGATGTCTCGGAACCTGACATCTTGTTGGGGTGGACATATTCCGTAGCTTGTGAGTTCCGACGTCAGAGCGCGGATTTCATGACGACGTTGAAGTAGTTCCTTCCACAGTTCCGGTATCGTATTGTGATCGGGAGAGACAGCCCCGCTAACCCCTACGACATGAATATCATCGATTTCCGTGATGCTGGGGACAAGGCTAATGGAATCAAGCCGATGCTGCAGGCGCTCGCCCAACAGTGTATCCTTCTCGAGGAAGATGGGACGTCTGCTGCGCTTACGGAAACTGCCTGGCGTTATGCCGAAGACCTGCTTGAATGAGCGGGAGAAGGCCTCTTGGGACTCAAATTGAAACTCTAAGGCAATGTCCAATATGGATCGCTCACTCGACAGTAAGACTACAGCAGCTTCGGTTAGTCTACGCTTGCGAATGTAGTCACCGAGTTTCTCCCCTGTCATTGCAGCAAAAATACGATGAAAATGATAGTATGACAAATGGACAGAGGCGGCTACACGCTCTGCATCCAGCCGCTCTGTCAGATGTGATTCGATGAATCGAATCGCTTGTTCAATTTGTTCCTTATAGGTTTGCATAACCGGATCACCACTTATTTCATTTGCCAAAAATCAGGTGCATAATCATGATGACGTATCGATATCTGCACATGATCAACTGGCATTTTCCCGCCTACGGGCACAGTATACCATGGATTATCAATTGGAGAACCAAAGCATATATTGATCGTTCGATCATCCAAGTCGAACAGCATGGAACGCAATGTGCCGAACCACTGGTTGTAATTATGAACAGCCAAGCCTTGCGGGTATTCAGTTGAAACTAAGGATTGCAGATCCTCCATCGTTACAGAATCAGGCCGCTCCAGGAACTGCTGCAAGATGTGCTGGCGGACGACCGAATGATTCAATTTGCCGGGCTCCAATTGCTCAATATCCGCGAACAGCGGATGGTTCGTGGCTGCGATATAAGGAGTTTGGCTTGTATCTCCTACCTCGCGAATTGCTTTGTGTCCGTCGAAGGTTTCAACCAATGCTGCATGACCATGCGGGTCGCAGATGATGAGATTCATGTTGGATGCAATCGGCATCTCCTTCACGAGATGCAGGGCTTCGCTGACGTTGCGGCACTGTTCTAGTAAAGCGCGCACGACTGCCCAGAATTGCAAGCCGCTAGCTCTAGGGGGTCTCATACCGGGTGCATTGCCTACAGGCATACCGCAAGCAGAGAAGGTGACGCATAGTCCATGCTCATTCATGCCTTCCGTTCTGCCGAACAGAAATACGGAAAAGCCAGTATGCTTATACGCCTTCTCAATGGATGTAGAGCATAGCCTCATATCATCCACATTGGGGGAGAGATCGTAATTGCGGAGCATGTACGTGTGCCCATTCTCGGTTTTAGCTGGAAGGATAGCACAATGGCTGCATCCTGAATGAAGCGCAGAGTTGGCATAATAAGAAATCAGCGACGGCGGCACTTCTAATGCCGCACAGAATCCGTCAATCTCCTCCGTTATTCCTGGACAATATTGTTCAAGTAGTGCGGCCGCCTCTTTCCATTGATCCTCAGGTAACGGCTCGTTCAATAATATGCCTTGCAGAAAGTGAGGATGCCTCTTCGCAAACTCTCCTTGCTGGTACCCCGCCTCAAAACGCGTTCCCTCGATATAAGAAAAATAGCCTTGGATTTGCTGCATACATAAATCCCCCTTCATGACATTGTTAGCTCTTGTTCTAGTGTAGCGGGATAAGCTTCCCGCGTTATGATATTTCCTGCTGTCTTGTTAGGGCTGTGCAGCAATACGGCATATTCAGATGTCTCTTGTCTCTGGTTGAGGGCCAATCCTTATCAAATTCTTAATTTCTTAACATTCACTTAACGGCAGGAACAATCCCCCTAACTGGGCGTCCTATTATATATCGCATAATATCGCTTACGTAAGCTGAATTGTAACGCGTAAGGGGTTCGTATTCATCCCGCTGCTAGAAGAGGAGTAAGTAGTTGGAAGTCGAATTAATATGTACCAAGGGAAGACGCTCCTTCAAGCAGAAGCGTTTTATTAGCATACATGGAAAGGGAGATAGTCACATGGGCAAGGAAACGATTCTTGTCGTTGATGATGAGAAGGAAATTATTGAACTGCTGCAAATTTATTTGAAGAATGAAGGGTACGAGCTGCTTCAGGCATCCAATGGAATCGAGGCTTTGGATCTACTGGAGAAGCATGAGGTGCAGCTGATTATTCTGGATGTGATGATGCCTCATATGGATGGCATTCAGGCATGCATGAAGATTCGGGAGGAACGCAATACACCTATTATTATGCTATCCGCGAAGGATCAGGATATAGATAAAATTACAGGGCTCAGCATTGGCGCCGATGATTATGAGACGAAGCCGTTCAATCCGCTCGTGCTGATGGCGCGAATCAAATCTCTGTTGCGGAGAACGAAACAGCTCCGGAAAGAGGAAAATCCGCATACTGAACATGAAATCTTCATTGACGATATGGTGATCAATACAGCGACCTACACGGTTATGGTAGATGATATTCCGGTAAAGCTAACGCCGCGGGAGTTCGCCATATTGAAGCTGCTTGCGGTCAATCGTGGGATCGTGCTCAGCATGGAGAAGATATACGAGGAAGTGTGGAACGAGCCCTTCATGGAATCTAAAAACACGGTAATGGTACATATTCGTAAGATAAGGGAAAAAATCGAGAAGGATCGCCAAAACCCGCAATATATCAAGACGGTCTGGGGCATCGGCTATAAAATGGGATAAGAACGGATATGGAGAAGCGAAACATGACGAAGAAATGGCTGAATTCGATTCGATGGAAATTCCTGATTACATTTATTGCGAGTATCGGTGCCACGGGTATTTTTTTACTGCTCGGACAGCTGCTGGCCTCTTACTTGCTGCAGCACAGCCCGTATAATATAGCGCTGAAATGGGTGATCAATAATATCGGCTCCCAGCCCGTGTTTGTCATGTCGGGATGCCTATTATTTATATTTAGCTACTATCAGCTGAGTCGCCCTATAGTAAGTCAATTCACGAATATCTCGAATGGGCTACAGGAGATGGCGAACGGGAACTTCGCTGTGAATATCCAAATAGATTCGTCGGACGAACTAGGCGATATTGCACAAAGGATCAATGGCGTAGCAACTGAATTGGACAGCTACCTGCAAGAGATTACTCATGGACTGGGTGAAATCGCTACGGGTGAGCTTCAACATGAAATACCGGTAAGATCAGCTCAAATGCTGGGCAATGTGGCGGAGAGTATTAACCAAATGAGTCGACAGTTAAGCCAATCGATTGAGGAAGAGCGGAAGGCGGAGAAAACAAAGAGCGATCTCATTACAGGGGTATCGCATGATTTGCGCACACCGCTAACATCGATCCTCGGCTTCCTTGAGCTTATTGAGAAGGATCGTTATCATGACGAGGTGGAGATTCGTTATTATGTCAACATTGCCTATGAGAAAGCGCTCGACTTGAAAAAACTAATCGATGATTTGTTCGAGTATACACGTATCAATAACGGGCTTCCACTTCAAGTACAGGAACTGCACATTACGAGCTTCATCCGTCAATTAGTGGAGGAATTCGTACCGAGTCTGGAGAAGGCAGGCTTGGAATGCAGGCTGCATGTAGAGAAGGACACGCTCAAGGTACTGGCAGACGGCGACAGGCTCGTTCGAGCTTATGAGAATTTATTGTCAAACGCAATTCAATATGGCCGCAAGGGGCGATATATCGATATTGAGATCCAGTCGCTGGACGAACAGGCGGTTATTCGCATTATCAATTACGGGGATCCGATACCGGAGCGGGATCTGCCATTCATCTTCGACCGATTCTATCGTGTGGAGCAGTCTCGTTCCAAGGAGACAGGCGGTACGGGGCTCGGGCTGGCGATAACGAAAAGTATTATCGAGGCTCATGGAGGGCAAATCGCGGCATACAGCAATACGTATCAGACGACATTCGAGACGATACTGCCAGCAGTTTCGAAGAATCCATCGAGCAACGGAGTAATCGCTGCAGCACCCACGCTGTCCCGTTTACGTGCTACCGCGAGGTGATAACGGAGGCGCTTAACAAAACTAGGCGTTGAGGCTTGAGTCCGCTGCTTGAGCTCAACGGCATGGTAAGGCTCATTGAAGACTCAATGGGCCTTTTTGGGGTGTCGTTCAACCGTAAGGGATCCAACCACAAATCTCGCGAATAGACGCATAATCAGCAGGCATAGACTAAAGATTGTACTGTCGGTTACAATATGGGAAATTCATGCCATTCATAGGGGAGACATCGGATGAGCCTACAAGCAAATGAGAGCTATGAAATTACACAGCTGTGCTTATTAGCCGGGAAGATTATGCTGCAGAGCGGCGGAGAGACGAGTCGGGTGGAAGATACCATGATACGTATTGCTGCTTCCTATGGATACGAGAATTGCCATAGCTTCGTGACACCTACAGGTATTATTTTCGCAATAGATGGTTCAGCACCAATTACACGCTTGTACCGAATCTCTGAGCGGTCGACGGATCTGAAGAAGGTGACGCTCGTCAATGATATTTCACGGAAGATCAGCAGCGGCAGCTTGTCCTATACAGAGGCTCATCGTTTGCTGAAAAAAATTGAGGTCTCCAATCTGGCTTACCCCATATGGCTGCAGATTGCTGCTGCGATGCTGTCGAGCGGCTGCTTTACGATTATGTTCCGGGGCGGATGGCCTGAGTTCATTCCCTCGCTGCTTGCTGGCGGGCTTGGATTTTCACTCTTTCTGTATTTCCATCGCTTATCGCGGATTAAGTTTTTCTCTGAATTTCTAGCATCGATTGTAGTCGGAACGGTATCCTATTTCTGTGTTCAGTATGGTCTAGGTCGTGATCTCGATAAGATCATCATCGGATCGGTGATGCCGCTTGTTCCTGGGCTGCTCATTACGAATGCAGTTCGTGATTTGATGGCGGGACACTTAGTATCTGGGATCTCGAAGGGAGCGGAAGCATTTTTGACTGCCTTCGCGATTGGAGCAGGAGTCGCTTGTGTCTTGTCATTTGCCTAGGATCGCAATTAAGTAGTGGATTTAGAACTCAACACGATGGACATATAGACTGAGGGAGGCACTTGGTTATGATTGAGCAGCTCATTGTGAGCTTCGTTGCTTCGGCTGCGTTCGGAATTCTATTCAACAGTCCGCCTAAGCTGATGCTTCAATGTGGATTTGTCGGCATGGCAGGCTGGTTCGTATATATTCTGTGCACGGACAATAATATTGGCCCTATTCCTGCGAGCTTGGCCGCATCATTCGTCATTGCGATGATGAGTCATTTGTTCGCTAAGCTGTATCGCACCCCGATTATTGTGTTCAACGTTGCCGGTGTCATTCCGCTTGTACCCGGTGGCATAGCATATGATGCGATGCGAAATATTGTAGAAGATCAGTACGATCAGGCGATTCAACTTGCCTTCAAGGCGTCGATGATATCGGGCGCTATCGCGATCGGAATCATTTTTTCAGAAGTTCTGCATCAGGTGATGCGTAGGCGAGTCAAGGGATAAGGTGATGATGAAGTACGCTCTCCCTTAATTTTTCTTTCTGAATTGTATAGAACAAGAGGCAGCTAAGATGATTAATAAAAATATTGTAAATAGATTAATTCGCTGTCCATATAAGAACTTGGATATCAATTCATTGAGCAAAATCGCACATGTAATGGTTAGCGTGAGGAGAGCGAGTTTACGATTGGGGTTATTTGCTCGTTTGCTGATTAGGATAATAACGCCTATTGTCAATGAGGCGTAGAATAATAATAGAGCCATAACCCCCATTATAGAGAGAGTCATGAAATACCACTTCCTTTACATTAGGTTTGTGGGGATTATATCATACGTGTGCGGCAGGACGATTATTTTATTGTAACCGGGTAGAGCAAAGAAAGGGGAAGGCCGAGGCCTGCCCCCTTTTCTAATTTTCAATTAACCGGTTACGGATTTCGCTGATTTTCCTCGGAATAACAGGAAGCGTAACAATTCAATAAGTGCAATCACAAGCAGGGACATGCCAAGCAGCGGCATGAGCAGACCGAGAATGATTAAAATGACATAGAAGCCGATCATTGATTTCGTGTACGGCTGTCTTGGAGGTGCTGCAAGTCTTCCGCGAGGTCTGCGCATCCACCACATTTTAACTCCCCAGTATACAATGGCAAGCAGTGCAATTACCGTCAGCAGGCATAGGATCTGGTTCGGCCAACCGAATAGATGCCCTTCATGCAAAGGAATCCCATAAGTGAACCACTGGGCGATAAGTCCGTAATCACGGTAGTCGATCTTATGAATCTGTGTGCCGCTATATTGATCGAAGTAAGCTGTTATTTCCTCGCTAGGTTTGATAACATCCATTCCGGTAATGCCTGATCCTGCGGATTTAGATGCCGTGTAGACGTCTTTCTCATCTGCTGGCAGGCTCAAGACGAAAGGCTTGGTCACTCCGTAATGATGGAGCATATGCTCGATATCGTCTACAGAGAGTGGCAGATAGCCGGATGAGGATTGCGGAGCTTTCTCCTTTCTAGTAGCCCATGGCAGCTCCTGCGCTTCGGATTGCGGCGGGCTCACATACAGCTTCGGATACCCGATCGATTCATTGCTTGCCGCCAGTTGATAGATCTGATTGCCCATGAAGCCAGACCAAGGCAGCCCTGTAACGATAAGAATAAGCAACGGTATGGTGAATATAATACCGAAAACGGTATGCCTTGATTTCGCCTTCTCACGCTTCGTTCCAGTGGCAGACGCTCTCTTTTTCCAACCCATATATAGGCCAGAGATGATCAGAAATACTGCCCAGCACGCCGCTAGTTCCACCAAGTAGTTAACGGCGGTTCCACCCACTAGCAATGAACTATGCAAATTCCGAGTTATATTGCCAAAAGTATCGTCGGCAAGGATGCTTCCAACGAGTTGTTTGTTACGATCTACAAATACATATCTTTCTTGACCAGCATCATCACGCATGGAGAATCTGGTGTTGCGCGATTCATCATCGAAGTAACTGACCTTCGTCACTCGTTCCCCCGGGTACGCTTGCTCCGCAGCGGCAATCGCTTGACTTGTTGTTAAGGTCTGGGTGTTGGTGCTCTGTCCAAAGTAAAGTGATTTGTATGCGATATCCTCAATTTCCGATTTGAACAGATATCCAATTCCGCTAAGCGATAACGTAATCAGCAGGGGGGCAATGAACAACCCCGCATAGAAATGCCATCGCCAAAACATATGGCTAAGTCTGTTGTTTGTTTTCATACTATGATGTTCCTCCTCTAAAAACAGGGGCTAGGTTGCAATACTAGGTCATTGTATGTGGATGCGAAAAAGCAGACAAGACTCGATCGGGCTATATTTCACCGCATTTATTGAAAATTTAGTTACTTAATTTCGAGATAATCGTAGTAGAGGATAATTATATAATGGTATATATAGGAAACTGTTGTGGCAAGAAGAAGAGGCAATTGAAGTAGTAGAAGGTCACAAGTAGAACGCCATAAGAAGAAAGGGAGAGAGTGCAATGAATGAGAGCCCTCCATTAAAGCCCGCGGAGGCGGAAGCTGCTGCCAAGAAGAGCAAGGTAATCTCAGTCAATCGTGCGTGGCTGTACATTGTGGTAGGAGGAACCTTAGAGATCGTGTGGGCAAGCGGCTTCAAGTACGAGCAGATTCCACCGCTAGTTGTTCTTGTAGCGCTGCTGCTTAGTTTTGACCTTATTATCCGTGCTGCTGCGGTCATCCCAATCGGGACAACGTACGCCGTATTTGCAGGTATTGGGACTGTTGGAACGGTCGTTGTAGAAGCGGTTATGTCTAATACGTTTAATCCGCTCAAAATCGGAATCATACTGCTGCTTCTGCTGTTCATCATGGGCTTGAAGCTGACGAGTGGGAAGGAGGGGCACTGAGATGGCGTGGATAGCATTAATTGCGGCAGGGCTGCTTGAAGTCATCGGTGTCATCGGTATTAAACGGGTTGCTGAGAAGAACAATTGGCCAAATAATATGATGATGATTGCCGCTTTCCTCCTCAGCTTTAAATTGCTTATCGGAGCCATGCAGATGATACCACTATCGACCGCTTATGCGGTATGGACAGGTGTCGGTACGGTAGGTTCGGCATTGGTGGGGATGCTGGTATACCGGGAATCGAAGCGCCCATTTCGCCTGTTATGCATATTAGGGATCATTGGCTGCGTGGTCGGTTTGAAGCTGCTTGATTAACCGGATCGCTGACAGCAGCCCAACGGGGGGCCAAGATTCCTTTATAGACTGCAACAGTACAAGATGTGTAAATGGATTCTTGGCCAGCCTCATGCCTAAAGCGTGCAGCTATTCATGATGAATACAGATGTTTAAATCGGGGTAAGCTCCGTTAATTATGTTAACTTGTGCAGCTAGTATGTCGTATTCAATTGCCAAGCGGAAAAGCTTATTGTCTGGCAGGAATGTAATGCTCGTTCCTGTATCTTGAGTAATACCGATTGTCCGTAATCTTCCTTGTGGAATACCCTGCTTATAATCTTGGCGGAATACTCTTCCTTCACGGCGAATCTCCACAGAAAGGTTGGATGAGAGCGCATTGACGACCGCCATACTAATCCCCTGTTCTCCTCCAGGAGCTGTGAACGAAGCGCTTCTTGAGAACCTTCCCATATCCGTTAGAACGGATTGTGCCTGTGTAATATCATGACCGGGAAGCAGGTTCACTGGGATGCCTGACCCAAATGAGATCAGTCCTGAGGCTTGTCCTACTGCTTCAGTTGATATGTATAAGAGCTCGGATTCGCGCCAGCGATTCGACGAGTAAAATAGAGCACGTCTCCCTTTATATGCTCGAAGTGAAGACTGTCGCCAAACTCGTTCAATCCGTTGGCCAATGCGGAGTCGATCGATGCTTTTTCTTCGCCGGTCAGGAGGTGCTTGTATAAAGCTATCGATTCTTTGGTCCTCCTATTGAAGAGATACAGGATTTTCTGTGTGGATGGGCGCACGAGCAAGTAATCGTCGAAGGCTTCCTCCACCGTAAACGTATCGTTCTCTCCGAAAATCTCCTGTGCAGAATAGGATGTCTTGATTGTTCCGTCCGTATCGGCGAGCTTCAAGGTGCTGTTGTCGATCATGATCCATAAGTCTCCGGCTTTTTCAATGCTTTTAAGATTAGTTCCGTTTCTCTCGTAACCGACTATGGACGAAGTCGCAACTTCATGATGATGGATGATCGCTTTATAGATAACATAACTCCTAGTAGAGTCATCTTCGATTTGCAGCATATAGCTGTCATTACTGATCTGGGATGCAGTCAATATGCTGGTATCCGAAGTTTCCAAGTTTATATTTTTAAGTAAAAATGGCTTATTGCCTGTACTCATATACAGGTCTCCTATACTTTTTCGAAACCAAAATGCCGCACCCTTCTCTTTTGCGAATATATACGGCGTGTTATACGTAATATCCACGATGCCAGTCCTGCTTTCCCAAGACATCGGTACTTGCAATACGGAAGAGAACAGCTGAAGCGGAACATACAGCGCGTTGTTATGTATAATCGGGGCTCCCTCAAGCTGTATCGTTTTGCCAAAGGATTTGACTTGAGATTCCCCTACCTTCATTATGACCTCTTGTCCGGGAACAAGCACGCGAAAGGAATCGTTGGAACTATCCATCCAGGTGAAAAAGGATAAATAATGGCCAAGTGAAAACATCGGCACGTATATGCGTCCCGACTGAAATATGGGTTTACCGTTTAGTTCTGCCTCTGCATGGTTAATCCGGATGGTAATATCGGACTCTAAACCAATTTTGGGACGGAAGAGGAAGACGGCGGCTGTCAACAATACGGCGGCGGCCAAAACATAGTTTAACCACTTTAGGATCTTCAAGGATCTCCCTCCAAATAGGTATATACATTCTATATTACAGGACGAATCTGGAAAGGGGAAGGCAACAGGTCAAGGATTCGACCACGATCAATAGGCGAGAATATAGCTTGGACACATGGAAATTGGGCGAAAGAGAACTTGACGGAAGATCGAGAACTAGGCAATTGCGGGGAGGTTCGGCTAAGATAGTACTCATAAGTTTCCAGACAACTGTCTGTTCAGATCGTCGAGGAGGGGGGCAGTTTACGGTTATGTTCAAATCTACGTATTTGCGCATTTTTGTATGGAGTGGCATATTTATCACCCTCATAATTATTCCGTTCTCCTTGTTTCTTGTTCAGCGTTTCTCAGATTATGCCACTGTGCAGTTAGGTACGATGAATCGGGAGAGAATTGAGGAGACGAGGGAGCGGACGGAATTTATTCTGTCGAAGCTGAAAGGGTATGGCCTGACTATGTATGGGGATCAGACCATTCAGAACTGGATGTATTCGAATCAAGATGATCCACTGCAGGATGCAGCAGCACTCCAAACCCTATCCAAGTACCTATCGAAAGAACCCTTTTTTGAAGGCGCTTACTTATTGAATATGCGCAGAGAAAAAGTGATTGATTTCAATGTAGGGCTGATCGACTTTCAGGAATTCTCCGACCATACGATTCTCGAGAAAGTGAAGCAAGGCGCTCCCACTCTATTGCAATATTTTCATCATGAAGTAGGAAACAAATCCTACATAGGCTTATTGCTTCCGTCCTCCTATATCCGTAAGGAGCAGTATGGCTATCTCGTAGTATTGTTGAATAAGCGTGCAATGGAGCAGTACCTCATCGCGGGAGACGCTGATCCGGATTATCAAGTCGCGTTATTAGACCGGTCGGGGAGACAGGTGCTTGGCGCAATCAACGAGTCAATTATGCCTGAGGTTATTCAGTCCAGATCGAATGATAAACATGGTGCTCTCGAACTCAAGACCGAGGGGGAGAGACTGTACATCAACTATATCGACTTAGAAGCGCAAGGCTGGACCCTATATTCGCTCTCGGGAATGAAGCAATTCCGGCAGCAGGCGACGACTTTTCAGCAGACGATCGTGCTGTACTCGGTACTTCTGCTAGTTGTCCTGCTCATCGTTGTATTTTGGAATTCACATCTCTTCTTCAAGCCCTTCCGAAGACTGGCGAATCAGGTTCACGGGAAGCTTGGAGTTCATGCTGTCAGTGATTACGATGCGATTCAGCAGAGTGTCACGCTGCTGCGCGATCATTCCCCCCTTATCAAGACGGAATACCTGCGTCAATGGATTCTTCAGGGCAGATTGGGAGACAGCACGCGGGCAGCGCTTGCTCGTGAATCGAGGATTCTTCAACACGAATGGATAAGGCTGTCTGTCGTGAAGATTGATGGCTTCTATGACATTGCGGAGCAATATGACTTTATGTCCCGGAAGCTGCTCAAGTATGCAGTTGGCAATATTGCGGAAGAACTTCTAGGCAGCGAGAGCCGAACGATCGAAGTAGTCGACTTTGGCGGTGATCACCTGCTGCTTCTGATTGGAGTTGCCGAACCTGCAGATGATGTGATGGAGCAATTAACGGAGCTCCGTCGTCAGGCTAAGGAGCATGTGCAGATGAACATCACTGTTGCTTATAGTGCAGCCAAGCATGTTCGCGATGATATGCGTGTTGTCTATGATGAGCTATGTGAGGTGACATTGTTCAAGTTCGTTAGCGGCGAGGATCGTATTTATACGGAGCAGGAGTATGAACGATACGCAGATTTGCACTGTCAGCCGGATGATATATTGCTGGATCAGCTCATCCAGTCTATTCGGAGCGGCAAGGAAGAGCAATCCTTGAACCTCCTGGAGCAATTATTTGCAAGATTGCAGACGATGAGGTATTCAGAATGTCAGTTCCAGCTGCGGCTATTATTCTTCTCTTTCGTCAAATCCTTCAGCAAGCTGACTTCCATTGATAATGTGGAGGGGATGGAGCAGCGCCTGAAGAGGTTCACGAAGCTGGAGGATATCCATATGTGGATGAAGGAAGAGATAGTCCGTATCATGTCGCTGCTTGGTAATCAGAAGAGCTTGAATCGCAAGGGGAAGATCGTTCAAGAGGTGGTCGAATATATTCAATATCATATTCACGATCCAGCACTGTCCGTCGATGATATCGCAGACCATATTGCACTCTCCGCCAAATACGTGCGCCAGCTATTTCTCGATCATTATGGATACTCCATGTCTCAGTACATACTCAATAGGCGTATCGAAATGGTGAAGGAATTGCTGCTGCATTCCGATTTGAGTGTTGCAGATATTTCACAGCAGGCAGGCTTCCAGACCAAGAGCCACTTCTTCACCGCCTTCAAAAAATCAACAGGGATGACACCAGCACAGTACCGACTGGAGCAGGTGCAAGAGGCAAGTGGTTAGCGGAGGGAATGAGCCGTAAACGCAAATAGAAGCCAAATCGGCAAAATAAGAACCCTGACATATACCACAGCAGAACCTGATTCGGCCAATGAGAACTAGTGAGATCCATAGGTGAACTGCTACGATGACCCTATTACTCAATGGTTCCACACATAGATCGTGAATAGTGAGGAGGGGAGGCTTTGCGACGTACAAAAAGAGGAGGCCATGGATTTGTTTATGAGATAAGGGAGAATCGATACCTATACTTACTCGCTCTGCCAGGGCTGCTGTTTCTGCTTCTCTTTGCTTATATGCCAATGCTGGGGCACTTGCTGGCTTTCCAGAGATACCGGCTTGCCGATGGACTGTTCGGCAGTGAGTGGATAGGCTTCCAGAACTTCGAGTTCTTCTTTCAAGGCAATGACTGGCTGCGCGTCACATGGAACACCGTATTTCTGAACGGATTATTTCTTGTGTTCGGTCTTGGGACAGCAGTTGTGCTCGCCATTCTGTTGAATGAGGTCACAGGCAAGTGGTTCAAGAAGACCGCGCAATCATTTGTCTTTCTGCCCTACTTCATTTCTTGGCTCGTTGTCAGCATGTTGGTGCAGACGATGTTCAGCTCAACAGAAGGAATGATGAATCAGGCATTGACGGCGCTTGGCTTTGAAGGGGTGGATTGGTATCTATCCCCTGGAGTATGGCCGTATATTCTAACCTTCGTGTACGTATGGAAGGTAGCGGGATACAACTCCATTATCTTTCTGGCATCGATTACGAGTATTTCTTCTGAATATTATGAATGTGCCAAAATGGAAGGGGCGAGCCGCTTCCAGCAAATCATGTATATCACGCTTCCGCTATTGCGTCCGATCATCATCATTATGACGCTGATTGGCATCGGCCGAATATTCTACGGGGATTTTGGTATGATATACGCCATTATTGGAGATGTTGGCGTATTATTCCCAACGACGGATGTCATTGATACGTATGCATATCGCGCGCTGCGGCAGATGGGCAACTTCAGCATGTCCTCTGCGATTATCCTCTATCAGTCTCTTATGGGACTCATCGCCGTTGTTTTTTTCAATTGGTTGACACGGAAGGTTGACCCAGATTCTAGATTGTTCTAAGGTGTGATGAACATGCGTGAACGATTGTTTCTTGTCATTGTATATGGTTTTCTAATTGGTTTTGCCCTGATTTGCTTCATCCCGTTTTGGATTGTGTTGATCAATTCCTTTGCGAACGAATCCTATATCCAGACTGCTGGATATCAGTTGTTCCCCACGTCCTTCAGCTTAGATGCGTACGCCATGCTCTTGTCCGGAGAGCAGGTCTTCCGGAGCTATGGTGTCACGTTATTTGTCACCATTACCGGAACGGTGCTTGGCGTTCTCCTTACAGCTTCCTATGCATACGTGCTGAGTCATCCGAAGGTGAAATATCGGAATATTCTGTCCTTCCTGACCTTCTTCACGATGCTGTTGGCGCAGGACTTGTAGGATTCTACATGCTCATTGCAAACTGGCTTAATCTGAAAGACTCTTTATGGGCTCTTGTCCTGCCATACCTGCTTAACCCGTTCTATGCCTTCATCCTTGTGTCCTATTATCGGTCTCTGCCTTATGAGTTGAACGAAGCAGCCACTGTGGATGGGGCCAATGACATTCGTATCTTCTTCCGTGTCATATGGCCGATTTCCTTGCCGGTCATTGCAACGGTTGCTCTGTTCTATGCGCTGCAATATTGGAATGACTGGTACTTGTCGCTGCTATTTATTGATAACTATAAGCTTCATCCGCTGCAGATGATGATCAGGCAGCTGATGTCTAACTTGAATGCCATGGCATACGTAGCCGGGAGCAGGACGGAATACAATATTGTCGTCCCAACCTACGGCATGCAGCTTGCTATTGTCTGCATCACAATTGGGCCGATTGTGTTCGTATATCCATTTGTACAGAAATATTTCATTAAAGGCATGACATTAGGATCCGTGAAAGGCTAATTCATATCTTGTTGTAGGGGGGACGAAGAAATGAAAATGAAACGCTGGTGGAAGATCTCGCTTGTGTTGCTATTGTCCTTGTCTCTGATTGTGGGCTGCTCGAAAGGGACGGAAGGATCGTCCAGCACGGATGCCTCGAAGGGGAGCGAGTCGTCAGGCAGTAAATTGGAACCGGTTACATTGAAGATTATGATCCCGGGAGACCGTCCGCCAGATATGGATCTTGTCATTGCTGAAGCAGAAAAGCGGATGAAGGATACGATTAACGTCAAGCTGGACATCGTATTCGTGCCGTGGGCTGACTTGGGACAGAAGACACAGGTGACCCTTGCTTCTGGTGAAAATATCGATCTGATCTTCGATGCACCATGGCTGCATATCAATCAAATGATTGCAGACGGCTACTATGAGCCGCTAGATGATCTGCTCAAGCAGTATGGCAAGAACGTGTTAGAGAAGCGTCCACAGCAAATGTGGGATGCGAACAAGTATGACGGCAAAATCATGGCAGTGCCGCTTGGATTAGTCTACATGGCGGGCAACGCTTATGTCGTGCGCAAGGATATTCGTGAGAAGCTGGGTGTGCCGCCTATCAAGACCTATAAGGAGTTAATTGATTTTGCTTACAAGGTGAAGGATAAGGAGCCGGGCATTGCGCCGTTTACGGCGGCAGGAACTACCGGGCAGCAGACGTATTCGATTGTCGGCCAGCGCAGTCTTCATGATTACATTACGCATGCGCGGTTTACCCATGCACTCGGAAGCAGTCTGACCTTATACTACAAAAATAATGATGGCAAGGTATTCAATCTGTTCGAGGATAAGGAACCGATTATGGCATGGTTGAAGGAGGCCAGACAGATGTATAAAGATGGCCTCGTATACAAGGATATTTTGACTGCGAAGGATTTCATTCAGCCTTTCATGAGCGGGAAAGCCGCTATCGTGACGAAGGGATCGTTCGGTACAGGACTCTCCTTCGATCAACAGTTCAAGAGCAATGTTCCGAACGGTGATCTGGAGACCGTGACCTTCTTCGATCCGACCAAAGGGGCAAATATCTCGAACTTCAAGCAGTGGAACTTCCTCGCCGTTCCGAAGGTAAGCAAAAATAAGGAACGCGCTGTCATGTTTATGGATTGGGCGAATCAGAAGGAAAATTATGATCTGCTGTCCTACGGGATACAAGGGAAACATTGGGAAGCTCTTGGCGACAAAGAATTCAAATTGCTCGATACGAAGGGGTATTCGCAATTCGGCTATGTATGGGTATGGAATCCAATCGATGAGCGGACAGATGTGGAAGCAGACAAAACGTACGAACACTTCGATGCTGTACTCCGCGATGCAGACAGCTTCACGAAGGATATTCTGACGGGATTTGAATTTGATTCCTCTGCTGTACAGAATGACCTTAGCCAATATAATACGGTCGAAGCGAAGTACTATCCTGCGTTGTTTAATGGCGTCCTCGATCCTGAGGAGACACTGAAGAAGTTCGAGGCTGAGGCAGGGCCTTCCCTCAAGCGGATTCAGCAGGAGCTGCAGCGTCAAATCGATGCCTTCTTGGCAAAGAAGTAGATTATTACAATGATGAGGCTATCCTGAGTTCTTGTTACCTTCAGGATAGCCTCTTCACTGATCAGAACAACGACAAACAGTGAACTCCAGAATTAGTAACGTTATAGTTCTAATTATCGATGTAGGGGAAGTGATAGTACGAAAGCATCTTCGATTTGCAGCCAGATGCTGCTTCTATACATCTTGGTACCTAATTTTTCTTATTTAGCGCAATAATCGATAAAATTTTATGTAAAAAACAAAATATCGACAAAATCATACTTTTTACCTATAATTATTCCTTGTATATGTAAATCATGGAAAGGGGAAATTGTAAAGATGATGATTACCTTGAAAAATGCTGCAGGTGGATTAAAGAATGCAAAGCTGGGCTTCAGTTGGACAACCCTCTTCTTCGCGTTTTTCCCAGCACTGTTCAGAGGCGATTTGAAGTGGGCGTGCATTATGTTTATTTGCTCGTTTCTATTCGGATTATTCACGTTGGGGATTGGAGCGTGGATTCCGGGAATTATCTTCTCTTTTATCTACAACAAAATGTATATCAAAGAATTGATGGAAAAGGGCTATCATCCAGCTGACGAGCAATCACGCTCCGCAATGCAAGCAAAAGGCATGGTCGCTGCATAACGAATTTATTCTTCATACAGGCACCAACGTTCCATACTAGTCATAAGGTCCAAGCAACCACTCTAGGACGTGGATGCTCTTATGTTGAACGGTTAGGTTGTACTTATACGATGACAACCAGAATACAGCACATATAAAAAGAGGCTATCCCGAAGTCTTGCGACTTCAAGGATAGCCTCTTCGTTCTTCTTACAAGTAACCCCAGATCATCGTGAACAATGTACCGAACAATGTTACGAGAGCTACGAATAATGCGTACAGAATATTCGTATAGTTGGCTGTTTTCGTTGTCTTATCTTCATCGATATGCATGAACAGGAACAATTGCACGGCAGCCTGGATAGCTGCGCAGATGATCAAGATTGTAAGTCCTGTTGTGAATGACATATCCCATACAATGACGGCTAACGCAACGACAGAAAGGACGAGAGAGAAGACATAACCCATTATATGACGTATCGGGAATAGTTGTTTCATATCACATCATTCCTTTCAAGTATACGAAGCTGAAGATAAAGATCCATACTACGTCAAGGAAGTGCCAGTACAGCGAGAAGATGAACGACTTGTTCGCTGTATCATGTGTAAATCCTTCACGCTTGATTTGCATCATCAATCCGGATCCCCACAGAAGACCCATCGTTACGTGCGCACCGTGTGTTCCAAGCAAGACGAACAAGCTGGATAGGAAGGCAGAAGTTTGCAGTGTTGCACCTTCATGCACGTAAGTGACGAATTCGAAAATCTCAACGCCCAGGAAGCCTAGGCCGAGCAGCAGCGTGATTCCGAAGAAGACCATGGCTGGCTTCTTCAGTTTCATGCGCATGCTGTGAATCGCAAGTCCGCAAGTGAAGCTACTCGTTAAGAGCAGGAATGTCTCCAGCAATACAGGCTTGATTTCAAAGATTTCTTTGGCAGACGGGCCGTTGCCCGTACGAGTCCACAGTGTAAAGTAAACGGCGAACAAAGTCGCGAAGAGTACAATCTCCGCGCCGAGGAACAGCCAGAAGCCGAAGATCCGGTTACGGTTCTCCTCTGTCTGATATTCTAGCGGCAGCGTATTATCGATCTTCATGCTCTATCACCCCGCAATTGTTGTTCCGTCTTTTTGATTTCCTTCACCGAGATATGGCGGCCATGATCCCGTTCAAAGGAACGTACTGCAAGCATAATCAGAATGAGGAAGCTTGTGATAATGGCAGGTGTCCACCACATAAATACCATAAAGAATCCCCAGAAGAAGAAGATAACACCGAGAATGAACGGCTGGCCGTTATTGTTCGGCATATGGATTTCTTCAAGCTCACCTTCGAACAATGGTTGCTTGTTCTTTTTCCAGAGCCAGAAGGCATCAAGGCTCTTCACCTTTGGAACGATAGCAAAGTTATATTCAGGCACCGGACTGTGCGTTGCCCATTCAAGCGAGCGTGCATCCCACGGATCGCTCGTTGTATCTCTAGGCTGGTAGCGGAAGCTCCAGTAAATGTTGTACACGAGAATCGCGAAGCCGATAGCAAGACCGACAGAACCGATTGTTGCAAGCAAGTTGAGCGGGCCGAAGCCAGTTTCTGCAGAGTACGTGTACATACGGCGTGTCATACCTTTCAGTCCCAAGAAGAACAATGGAAGGAATGTCACGTTAAAGAAGATTGCGATGAACCAGAAGCTGATCTTACCAAGACGCTCGTTCAGGCGGAAGCCGAACAATTTAGGGAACCAGTAGTACATACCTGCGATAACCGCAAATACGGTACCTGGAATCAATACGTAGTGGAAGTGAGCAACCAAGAACATCGTATTGTGATACTGATAGTCAGCACTTGCCATTGCAAGCATAACGCCTGTTACGCCACCAATCGTGAAGATTGGAATGAAGGCCAAGGAGTACAGCATCGGTGTTGTGAACTGTATCTTACCCTTTCGCAGGGTGAACAGCCAGTTGAATATCTTAACCCCGGTCGGAATTGAGATCGCCATCGTACTAACGGAGAAGAATCCGTTAACCATTGCGCCATGACCCATCGTGTAGAAGTGATGCGCCCACACGAGGAAGGACAAGAGCGAGATGGCTACCATACTGACAACCATCGATTTGTAACCGTACAAGTTCTTGCGAGAGAACGTTGAGATAATTTCACTATATATACCGAAGGCCGGCAAGATAACGATATATACCTCAGGATGTCCCCATACCCAGAACAGGTTGGCCCAGAGCATATCCATACCGCCGTTGGCCATCGAGAAGAACTGAGAGCCGAACATGCGGTCGAATGTCATAAGCGCAAGCGCTACAGTCAATACAGGGAATGCGAACAAAATGATAACGTTCGTGATCAGAACCGACCACGTGAACATTGGCATTTTCATCAATGTCATGCCAGGTGCGCGCATTCTCAAGATTGTAACAATGAAGTTGACGCCTGTCATCAAAGTACCAAGACCTGCAATCTGCAAAGCGATCGCATAGAAGTTATTCCCGATCTTCGGTGCAAGCTCAGGACCTGCAAGCGGGAAGTAAGATGTCCAGCCCGCATCCGGGGAGCCCCCGATAACGAACGAGATGTTGAACAGCATTGCTCCCCAGAAGAACAGCCAGAAGCTGACTGCGTTCAGGCGAGGGAATGCGACGTCGCGTGCCCCGATTTGGAGCGGTATAACTACGTTCATCAAGCCGATAATAAATGGCATCGCCATAAAGAGAATCATAATAACGCCGTGCGTTGTAAATACTTCATTATAGTGCTGGGCATCCAAGAACTTCATATCAGGTGCAGCCAGCTGCGTACGCATCATCAGAGCGTCCATACCGCCGCGGAACAGCATGACCAGGGCACTCAGGATGTACATGATACCGATTTTCTTATGGTCAACGGTTGTCAGCCATTCCCGCCACAGATAGCCCCATTTTTTGAAATAGGTCAAGCTGAAGATGATGGCTATCGTCACGAGCACGATGCTGGCCATAGCGCCATAAATCATCGGTTCGCCGGTAACGAAAAATTCGTCCCATTTCATAGTCTCAAATTACTCCTTTCTTGTTCAATCTAGTTGCCATGTTGAGAATGATCCATCTCTTGGTGTTCATCGTTGGAATGTTCCATTTTCGAGTGATCCATTTTCGAGTGGTCCATTTCTTTATCCGATTCCTTATGAGAGTCGTCATGAGACGATCCACCATGATTGTGGCCGCCATGTTCGCCCTCTGGTGCTGGTCTGAATGTCAAGTGTGTGGAGGAATAAGATTTCCGTCCCACAAATTCGGTCTTCAGCAAGGAGTTGAATTCCTCTTCTGTCAATTCAGAAGCGGTACCCTTCACTTCTTTTACCCACTCTGTGTACTTGGTAGGGGACATTGCGAGCACTTCGAATTGCATGTGTGCAAAGCCTTTACCGCTGAAGTTCGAGTTTTTACCCATAAATGAACCTTCATGATCAGCTGCAAGGTGAAGCGTCGTCACCATGTCGCTCATCGCGTACTTCTGACCGCCAAGCTGCGGTACCCAGAAGCTTGTAATCGGTCCGTAAGAATAGAGACGGAACTCGATTGGGCGATCCGTAGGGATATTCAGATAGTTCACCGTTTCAATGCCTTCTTCTGGATAGCTGAAATGCCATTTGAAGTTCGAAGATGCGGCATAGATAACGAGTGGCTTCTGATTGTCATAGCCTTCTGGAGGCGATTCTACTGCAACAGTAGAGCGAATCGTCACAACAGATAGCACGGTTACAATAATGACCGGAATTAACGTCCACGTAATCTCCAGCCACTTGCTTCCTTCCTCATGAGGAGGCTCATAATCAGGTGCTGATTTTGAAGCGCGATACTTCGTTAACATGAAAATATAAAGTGCGTACACGACGAACAAAATTCCTGCCATCATAATCATGGAGAAAATAATGACGTCGGACTGCGTCTTGGCCTGAGGACCTTTCGGATTCAAAACATCTAATGAATCACAACCGGTCAAGAGGACAAGAAGAGCTGCGAATAAGGTGAATAACAACCCTTTCTTTTTCATCAAGGTACCCCTTTCTCTGTTGGTTGGCTTTATATATAGTAGGAAATCGGGATATTGTAACCATGCTATATCTTATTAGGAAGCACTCTGAATTACAAATGACATAGTGATCCTTAGTTGACATAGATATCCATATAAGGATCAAGTTTTCCTGCCCAAATTAAGCCCAAAAGCCGAAAAAGTGATAAATATCATTGAATTTCCGCCAAAATCGCCGTTTTTGAAATTTGTTCATAATTGCCTCTAAGACCATCAAGTGTACCAATACTGTCACAATTGTGCGCCCTTCAAAGGGGGTAAAACCCACATTATTCCTCAATTTTAAAGGATTTGTGTACAACAGAAGTGAATGTGCAAGTTGGTATGAACCGTGGTATATAAGCAATAGGGAGATCCGAATTGCTCGTTCTAGCGCACGCTCGCTCCGTTTTGTAATGCATCGTTTACGAACAGCACAGAATAACCATTCATAACGATTGTTAGGAAATAATTCTAATTTTAAGTAGGATAGAGTGTTTTTAGCTCTAATTACTCGTGAATTCGCGGGTTTTCGCTAGAATACGACACTTTATGAGGTAGAATATATCATCCGCTATCCGAGGAAGGCGGATTTTGATATATTTTTATGTGGGTTCGAGAACAGTGGCGGTACACCAATTTATTTGCGAAACATGGGGGTAACGAGGTGAAGGTTGGGCAATTTTTTAGGTTAGTTGAAATCCAAACGAAAGTAGCGAGCATGATACCGTTCTTCATCGGAACGTTATACGCGCTATATCGATTTCATGAATTTCGGCTAGTTCCATTTCTACTTATGTTCGCCTCATTATTGTCTTTCGACATGGCGACCACGGCCATTAATAATTATATTGATTACAAAAAGGCGATTAAAACACACGGATATGGTTATGAAGTACACAATGCGATTGTATCCTATGGACTTAAGGAGTCAACGGTAGTCGGGGTCATTGCGACGCTTCTTGTAACGGCCATAAGTTCTGGGGTTGTCTTGGTGCTGCAGACGGATATTCTTATTCTTGGGTTAGGAGGCTTGTCATTCCTTGTAGGTTTCCTCTATTCGCTGGGTCCGATTGCGATATCACGAATGCCGCTTGGCGAGTTGTTCTCCGGATTGTTTATGGGGTTCGTTATCATTTTCATTTCTACATACATACATGTAGACAAGGAACAGCTTGTATCACTGGCGATTGACTTCCGGATGGCTCATCTCGATATCAATCTAATAGAAGTGCTGTTGGTGTTCGCGATATCGATTCCAGCTGTTCTGAGCATAGCGAATATTATGTTGGCCAATAATATTTGCGACATTGAGGATGATCTGGCGAACAAGCGGTATACACTGCCCGTATATATCGGGAAGCCGAGCGCACTGATGTTGTTCCAATGGTTGTATGTGGCGGCGTACCTGGACGTCATTGTCCTCTTTGCCATCGGGGTGCACCCCTTGCTGTTGCTGCTTATTGTGGCGACGTTCATTCCTGTACGAAGAAATATGAAGAAATTCATAACGAAGCAGACGAAGGAACATACCTTTGTACTGGCCGTGAAGAACTTCATTCTGATGAATGCTGCTCGTATCCTTGTGTTGGGATTAGCAATCTTATTCTCTTGAAAATAAGACAAGGGATGTGCCGCTTGGCACATCCCTTGTCTTATTTGTCCGCAAAAAGACGTCATCCATGTAGAACCTTGACGTCCTCCGAACCGTAAAGGTGAATGATCACCTACACTCGCCCCATCAATTGATTTGCGGTAATGATGGCTTTCTCTTCTCTCGTCAGAGACTTAAAGACGAGATCATAAGAGTGGTCAATGAGCATCTGAATATCTTGATCACTTAAGCTGCCATTGAGCGCCACCGTGTTCCAATGTCGCTTGTTCATGTGATAACCCGGTGTGATCTCGGCGAATTGCTCGCGCAGGGACTCGGCACGGAAGGGGTCACACTTCAACGTAACACTTGGAGAACCGTCCGTTTCACGGAACAAAGCAAACATTTTGCCGCCTACACGAAATACGGGAATTTCGTCACCGAACGGGTAGGTTAGACGAGCGCCTTGTTTGTCAAAACAATAGTCAATCCAATCCTGCATGTCGAAACATTCCTTTTCATAGATGAAGATAGTTATCTTTAGCATATCGAAAGGTTGATAGAAATGCAACGGGGCGGATTGACTTCTGTAAGTTCATTTAAAAAATTTGTCGAATTTGCTAAAAATACGGCGATAGATTTCTCTTGTTGCGGAAAGGTGGAGTTGGAGATGGAAATGGACTATCCATGAATTCGGATCGGTAGGCTGGAGAGTTTGTGGCTGTGATCAGGCATATGCTCGTCAAGGTAGAAGGTCTCCGATGCGGAAGCGAAAGGGAACCGCTTGACGAAGGATGTTATCGCATATTCTGCCTCCAGCCGGGCAAGTGGTGCGCCAAGACAGAAATGATGGCCGCTGCCGAAGGTCAAATGCTTGTCGTTGCCTATGCGATGAATATCGAATTTCTCTGGATGGGCAAATTGTCTGTCGTCCCGATTCGCGGAACTCATCCAAGCGATCACGATCTGCCCCTTCTTCATAGGCGGGCCGAACACATTCGTATCCTGCGTGATTGTACGATCAATGGATATGTGGAACCGGTGGCGCAGTGTTTCGTCGATCGCTTGCGGGGCAAGCTCAGGATGTTGGCGCAGCTCTTTATAAGCAGACGGTTGATCATAGAGCAGACTATAGAAACAATTCGTAATGAGTGTAGTTGTCGTTTCATTTCCGGCACCCAAGAGGCCGATACCAGTTCTTGCGATTTCCTCATCGGTCAATCGGCTTCCTTCGTATTCTGCCATGGTCAGGTCGGACAAGATGTCATCTTGAGGGTGTGCTCGTTTCTCCAAAACAAGGGGGAGTAAATATGCTGAGAATTCTTTAATGGCAGTGTCTTTTTGAAGCTTCTGCTGCTCAATGCTCCCCCGATGATGGCCCATGAACAAAATGTTGGACCAGTGTTTGATCTGTTCCCAATCCCGTGACGGCACGCCAAGCAGGTTGGCAATTACGGTCACAGGCAGCGGGACAGCGTATGCCTTCACAATGTCCACCGTGCTCTGTGATTGCATGTTGTCAAGTAATCCATCGACGATTGCTTGAATTTTCGGCTTCCACTGATCCAAGCTGCGTGGAACGAATGCTTTGGCAATAAGCGCACGGCGCTTCCGATGTATCGGCGGATCCGAGAGGGTCAGGCTGATACCGCTGTTATCCCTCGGAACGGGGACGATACTACGGTCGCGTACGCTGGAGAAGAGTTGATGATCCGAGAGAACTCGTTTTGCATCCTCATAGCGGAATACATTCCACACATCCTGCTCTGCGTCGTAATAGACAGGGTTCTTTTCACGCATATGCTGGAACCAGGCATACGGATTCCACAACTGCTCTTTCGTTTTGAACCCAGTAATCTCATGAATAAAAATTTCACCCTTTGTTTTCAATTGATTTACCTCCTCCGTAATTGTATAGCTGGTCGTTAAGAGTTTCGATCCAGTTCAGTTCGTCTCGAAGCTTCTTGATCAGGAATTGAAACGTGCTCATGGCGAACGGTTTTCCTTCGGTGAGTGACTGTCCTTGGGTAATGATTTCGAGTTGGCTGCGAAGATAATCGGTTCGGGCGTTCAAAATCGCCTGCTGTTCGGGAAGCTGCAAATAATCGAACAAACTAACGCGAACAATGAATTCATTCTCATGAGCTGCAAATTCCGGAGGGAATTCCCGCAGCAGCTTATGGAACATTTTTTTTCCTAACTCAGTAATGGCATACATGTGGCGGGAAGGCTTCCCAGGCCGGGCGTCCACTTCTTTTGTAATGGCCCCCATCTGTTCGAACTTGCGAAGGGAGGGATAGAGCATATTGTTGTTGACACGGATGGTGTCAGCAAACAGACGCTCCAACTGCTTCTTTACCTCATAGCCGTGCTTAGGCTTAATCATGAGATGATGAAGCAACAATATATCGATGTACATATGTCCTCCTGTTCGTATATAAATTAGAGCATAGGTTATTTTAACCTATGCTCAGGGATAATTGATCATATGCGGCTTAGTAAATGTAAATACATGTAAAAAGTGTGAATTATCTATTTGTCGGGACGATACACCATGCAGTATTGTTGGGATACGCTATTCCCGGGCATTGGGATTGTATCCACCACTTCAAATCCATAATGTCCATACAAGGAAATGTTGCTAGGGTTATGTGTCTCCAGCGTGCAAGGAATGCCACGCACATCGCACTCAGAGAGCAAGGGCCTCATCAATTGGCTGACGAAACCCTGGCCGCGGCATTGCGGCTGCACGACAAGCATGTCCAAATGGATATAATCCTGCTCGTTCAGTTCGGATATCCAGGCGGAGCTCATGGAGTTAAGCGTTGACAGTCCACGTAGAAATTGATGGAAGCTGATATAACGGCACATGGGGATTGATTTGATAATTGCACAAGCAATTCGGTACAAGTACTGTGCATGTGAGAACCGGGACACTCCTGTCCGCTCAGAGCGGAACACGAGGGCAACGGCTTCAAGCCGTTCGGACGTTGCATACAGGTCGGCTTCCCCATACAGCATGGCAATATAGTTGCGGAAGAAGATGATGAGCACCTCAAGGCGGGTTGTCCGCTCCGGAAGCATATGCTCATATAGCGGGTCATCCATAAAGCCTTGCGCAAGGACGACGGCAGCTTGGCGGATATCTCTGCGGCGTAGTTTTACGTAGCTGGGTTCGGAAGTTCTGTTCGTTGTAACGTTAGCGTGACTTGCTCTTGAATTACAAATGGTTCCACCTCGGATCATGATTCAATGTAAATAAGGCTCCACGTTAGGCTTTCTTTGCTTGTTCATTTAGTCTGCCGAATTTCGGAAACCCCCTGTCTATCGTACTGCTGCACATTCGTCTAAGTCAACGCATGCGCCCGTCCTTCTGTTTGGCGTTGTAGATAAAGTTAGAGTATGCAGGATGAATGATTCCCCTATATAGTAAACAAGCCGTGCAGGATTCCTTACCGCGATTGAATGCGGCTTCGGGATCTTTTGCGCGGCTTTTCTTTTTTTTATTTGTTAGTGCTGTGCTGCTTTCCCGGCAAGCTTGAACCCGGGTTGCCTTCGCCATGGCGCTGCTGGTTGCGCTTCGCCTTCTGCTGGTCTTCATGCAGTTTATCCACGAATTGCTTGGTGTCTTCCATTGAACAGATCCCTCCTTGTTAGGCATTCCTTGATACTATAACCGGTTGAAGGGAAAATCATGTCCACATAAAGGCGGTTTACTAAATAGCAGCACTTGTTACTTGTTCCTCGTTGTCAAATAGAAAATGCCTAAAATAGCGGCATAGGTACATGTGAACACTCTAGATGTAATTTTCATGGTTTCATCATCGGCAAATAGGTGAATGAAAAAATTAATGCCTAGAACGATACCGAAACCGATGTAAACTCCTCTGTAAAATTCGGAGTAAATCCCCGTCTTTTTATTCGCTCTATCTGGCTGCTCCCTATCGTCCCTTATTCTGAGTAGGAGCATCATAATTGCGAAATATAAAATGGCGCCAGAAACGGCAATCTCCTGTATGAGAGGATTGGGGATGAAAAAGTACGCAAAAACGGCAAATGCTACGATGATCGCAAGAAGAATGTAACTAAATCTTATTTTTTTCAATTAAAACCACTCCTTTTTAATAAATCCATTGTTGACAATATTATACAACATGGTAACATAAAAATGGATAATATTTCCTGAAGAAAGGGTGATGTACCGTGTTTAAACGTTTTGGAATGAAGGCATTGTCGCTGGTCACCGCAATTGCAGTTGCTGTGTTCTCGTGGGGGAGCGCGGCAAGTGCAGCAGCAAGTCAAGCAAGCTTGCCAGTTAGTGCTGAAATTTCACAGGCTGATCCGAATTTCGTTGAAGTGGAAAAAGCTCTTGCTGCAATCGAAAGAATACCTGATGATGTCATTGAGCGCGGTCCGGAAGCGATCATGGAGTGGTTTAATACGAATACGGAGTTTCGAATCTCCGAATATACATCAAGCGGAACTTTTGGCTGCATATCTGCTGTAGGGGGGCTTTGGTAGGTCTTATTTTTGCACCAGCCAAAATTGCAAAAATAAAAGACGCCATTAAAGCGGGCGGCGGAACCGTGAAGTTCGTGACAAAGGTCCTGGAAACCTACAAAGTGGCCAAAGGAATGGGCTTGTCTACGATGGAGGCTATCAAAATGGGTGTGCAAGATGCAGCCAAAACTGCCGGTCAGGAAATAATAGACGCTTTATTGGGTCTTTTTGGTGCAGGAGCAATCTATTCCGCTTGTTTTGAATAAAATCGGACTTATACATATAGGCCTCACGCGGTGAGGTCTATTTTTTATTCGGTCAAATCACTCCCCCTTTTTTATTAGATCATATTATTACACTGTCTCTATATGACTCCTAACAAATTTCGTGAAAGATAGAATCTGATGGTTATTCATATGATATGTGATCGTGCAGTATAAAGCAAAATGCCAGGTGCATGGCTCTAAAAAAAGAGCTATTCTGCTTTATACGTAGTATAAAGCGAATAGCCCTATGCGGTAGGTGAAGAAAGCAAATTGAAAAGTTACACAATTGTCTCGTTCAGCCATTGGTCCATTGTGTGGCGTCGCGATAAGGAGTATCTCTGGGCATTCACGATCGCATCCATCGCATGGAATGGGGAACGTGGAGCCTCTTCTTGCGCGCGCTCTCGCATCCATTGCAGTGTCTCCGGATGTCGGGAGAAGATCGACAACTGCGCAACCAATTCTTCTGCATCCTCCGCACAGCAGGCAACCCCACTGCGCAGCAAGTAGCGAATGTTATCCTGTTCTTGACCAGGAAGTGGCTTATAGACGAGCAGTGGCAGCTGTTGGACAACTGCCTCGGAGGTAGTAACACCGCCGGATTTCGTAATCATTAGGTCGGACATCGCCATATATTCGTGCACAGGCTTCACATAGCCTTCAATACGAACATGCAGCGGGCTGGATTCGGCCCAGCGTTCTAATTGTGAACGAAGCTTATCGTTGCTGCCACAAATGATGATAAATTGCATATCCTGTGCCCATCCAGCTTGCTCAATGACATCCAACATGGATGGATCCATCAAACCGCAGCCACCACCCATCAGAAGAACGGTCAGCTTGGAGGAATCAAGTCCGTACTTCTTGCGCAGTTCTGTCTTCGAATAGGATTCATAGAAGGCTGGACGAACCGGAATTCCCGTCACCTGAATGCGGGATTGAGGAACACCCTGCTCAATCAATTGCGTCTTGGCATCTTCAGAGCCAGCTAAATATAAATCTGTATAGGGATGCAGCCAGAAGCTGTGATCTGTATGGTCAGTAATGACCGTGACAGCTGGGCAATCAATCATGCCGCGCTCCTTCAGCTTCGATACTGCTGCACTGGCAGCAGGGAACGTACTGACAATGACAGTTGGCTTCATCTGCTCTACGAGCTTTATCAGCGGGCGCAAGCTTGTGAAGCGAACTCCCTTCAATAATTGTGCAAGCTTGCGATCCTTGCGAGTCATATTGAACAAGTACCCGTACATGCTAGGGAACAGCTTCACCCATTGTACGAAGCAATACGTGCCGACACTGTGCAAGTGAGGAGATACCTGCTCCATATAATCAACAACGTGTACATCTGCTTCTGTACCGTACCAGCGTTCAGCCGTTTCTTTAATTGCTTGTGCAGTCTGCATATGGCCGTGGCCAATCGAGCCTGATAGTACAAGCACCTTCGCCCTGCCCGGTGTGGACGGTGCTTCCATCCGTTCGAACATGTTCATAACACTCCTTCGCCGTAGTTGAGTCTTCGTCTATATATTCGATTGCGCTGAGCTGCCAATCGTTTCCTTGTTATCTGGTACTAATATCGTATCCTAACTCCTCATTCATGAAAATGGCCCTCAGTTCGGTTATATCCTAGACCTGAGTCGGGCATGCTGTCCGGACTCTATTCCAGTTCTATCCGCTATTGGTCCTATTTATGGGGATTTTCAGCTTTTTTTATTACTTACCTTTTCCAATGGGATTTGACCCAAAATTAAGTAATTGTTCTATAATGAACGAGAAGGTCTGAGAAAGGTGTGAGTCTGGCATGCAGCATAAGCTGTTGATCGTAGAAGATGACGCTTCTATTGTAGAAATGGTATCGGATTATTTGAGTAGGGAAGGATTTTATGTAGTGACCGCAAGCAATGGTGAAGAAGGCATGGCCAAGTTCACCTCTGACACATACGATATGATGATTGTCGATCTGATGATGCCGAAGCTGGATGGGTTTGAGATGATTAAGCTTGTTCGAGAGCGGAGCGCAATCCCTATTCTCATTATGTCCGCGAAGGACAGCGATGTAGACAAGGCACTCGGACTTGGCTTCGGCGCAGATGATTATATCGCGAAGCCCTTCTCGATGATAGAGATCTCTGCGAGAATCAAGGCGGCAATTAGACGCGCTACGAAGTACGTTCAGATCGATACGGTGAAGCCGATGCCCGAACAGAACGTCATTCAGGCAGGTCAACTGCTAATCGATCTTGATAATTATCTTGTACAGAAGCAAGAAGAAACTATGAAACTCACTTCCAAAGAATTCGATATTTTAAAGTTATTCGTAACCAACCCGAATCGTGTGTTCACAAAAGCACAAATATATGGATTTGTATGGAACGATGAATACTATGGCGATGAAAATGTCATTAACGTTCACATTCGCCGGCTGCGGGAGAAGATTGAGGACGATCCGTCGAATCCTATCCATATTAAGACCTTGTGGGGGATTGGCTACAAGTGGGAAGGTTGAGCAATGATGATAACGGGCCTTTTATCTATATGTATGGTAATCCTGTTGATCGTAGTCTACACGCAGCATGTGAATCATTCAAGACGAAATAAGCAATTAACAGAAATTCAAAAGAAGTTGGAACATATTCATCGGACACAATCTGCCGAGAAGCTTCTGCTGTTTACGGATGATAAGCAGATTATTGGGGTCATTGAGCAAATAAATGAATTACTGGTCGATCATGAGAAGGCACTGGCGAATTACGCGAAGACGGAGATCGCGATGAGGAAGATGATATCGAACATCTCTCATGATCTGAAGACCCCGCTTACTGTTGTACTTGGTTACTTGGAGACGCTGAATCTGAGCAGTGAGCGCATTAGTGACGAAGAACGGAATCGCCTGCTCACACGGGTGCATGGCAAGACGGTAGAAGTGATCGAGCTTATACATACCTTTTTTGATTTAGCGAAGCTGGAATCTGGGGACAAGCATGTCGAGCTGACTCGAGTCGATATGAGCGAGCTATGCCGCAAGAATATTCTCCAATTTTATGAGCGGCTTACAAAGAAGGGGTTCGAGGTTGATATTCAGATTCCGGAAGCCTCTCTTTATGCGAGGGGAAATGAAGACGCACTGGATCGCATGCTGAACAATCTCATTTCCAATGCCATAGAGTATGGGGCTGATGGCTGTGTGCTGGGCATAGCCCTGCGCAGTGATGATACGCATCTATTCGTAGATGTATGGGATCGTGGCAAGGGGATTCCTGAACAGCACCAAGACCGTGTATTTGAGCGCATGTATACATTGGAGGATTCCCGCAACAAAAATTACGAAGGCAGCGGATTGGGGTTAACGATCACGAAGCGGCTCGCTGAATCAATGGGCGGTTCGATAGAACTTCATAGTAAGCCGTATAAGAAAACGACTTTTACAATTAAGCTCCTGCGAATATCTTGAGGTATTCTACGAGAAACCGATTGGTGCTGGCTGAGAATGAATAGACGGTTCAGGTCTATTATCGTCGAAGGAAGGGTTACAAGGTTCGAAGAGATTTGCTGTGCTGTAGCCAGTATGGCACTCTGCGGACCTTATTTGTATGTCAAGACGGAAAGAACGTAAGGAATTCGTAAGGATTAGGTAAGAAATAAGAAATAGCTCATCGATACAATGAGGATATCAGAAGAGATGAGAGGGGTAAATGAAATGACCTTCCTTATACGGACGCATCGTTTGACGAAGAATTATCAGGGCAAAGATGTCGTATCGAATGTGAGCATGAATATTAAGAAGGGCGAGATATACGGATTCCTTGGCCCCAATGGCGCGGGGAAGACGACGATTATGAAAATGATGACAAATCTCGTGCAGCCAACGAGCGGTGAGATTGAGATGTTCGGCGAGAAGATGACGCCCTCATCCTATTCCTTGCTATCTCGCATGGGAACGATTATTGAGCAGCCGATCTTCTATGATCGCCTTACTGCGCAAGAGAATCTGGAGCTTCATTGCGATTACATGGGCTACCATAATAAGCAGGCGATTGGGGAAGCATTGGAACTGGTAGGGCTGAACGGCATTGAACGCAAGCAGGTGAAGGACTTCTCCCTCGGGATGAAGCAGCGTCTAGGCATCGCGCGGGCCATATCGATCAAGCCAGAGCTGTTGCTCCTGGATGAGCCGATCAATGGTCTTGACCCAATTGGGATTAAGGAGATACGTGACCTATTCAAGAAGCTGTCACGCGAGTTCGGTATTACGCTCTTGATCTCCAGCCACATCTTAGGGGAAATGGAGTTGGTTGCAGACACGATCGGTGTCATTAACCATGGGGTGCTGTTGGAGGAAGTGCCAATGGAGCGGGTCCGGGCGCAGCAGTCTGAATTCATTGAGGTCATCACTGATAATGCGAGCAAGGCAGCCTATGTGCTTGAAGAAGTCATGCATATTTCGAATTTCCGCATTACAGACAACCGGATCATCCGTATCTATCAATCGGGGGTGTCTCAGCAAGATATTACGAAGGCATTTGTTATGAACGATGTCATGGTTGAGTCTGTCCATAAGAAGCATCATTCCTTGGAGGATTACTTTATGAAGCTGTTGAATGGAGGGGCTGCTCGTGAATAAGCTCATTCGACTGGAACTGAAGAAATTCCGGTTTGCTACCTATATACGTACGGCCATGTATGTCACGATCGGGATTTTCCTCTTTATTCTGCTTGGAATCTATGGAGATACAAGCGATATCGCGTTCCATGATATATCCGAGGTATTCAGTATCATCGATACGTTTGTGAAGGTAGCCTTCATTATTACGGCCTCGGTATTGCTAAGCCGGATGGTTATTGATGAGTTCAAGAGCAAGTCTATAACGGTCATGTTCATGTACCCGATTCCACGGAAAAAGCTCATGACAGCTAAGCTGATCATTGTGGTCTTGTACACCTTCATTGCCATTATTCTATCAAATATTGTACTAATCAGTGGATTCCTCTTATACAATTCTTATGCGCACACTGTACCTGGCACGGCGACAATAAGTATGGTCGCGCATCAAGTGACAACTAGTGTTATCAACTCTTTAGCAGCCAGCTGCTTAAGTCTGATTCCATTATGGTTCGGCATGCGCAAATATTCAGCGGCGGCGACCATTACGAGCTCCATTCTAATTGCAGGCTTTCTAGGCTCGTCGACTGGCGGATTTACTCTGTGGTCCATTATTGCAGTGCCATTTGCTTTTGCTGCGCTTGGTATAGTGATTGGTTACTTGACGATTCGCAAGATTGATACGATCGACCTGTATAAATAAAAATAGATGCAGTGAAATACATTGTTGTGACAGCAATGTGACATGCCCAAATTCGTGACAAATTTCAGAATAACTTTTGGTAAAAAGGTGCAGCACACTGCGGGCTGCTTGTAAAGAGGAAAGAAGGCACAATGTCTTTTTTCTTCTTTTTTTCACTTTTTTTCGACATATTTGTGAAATTCGACACAATGTTCTTATTTTGATCAAGTAATTGCTTTAAAATTGTGATTAATATCACATTGCAGCGTTTCTGTATCTGACAGAATACAACTGGAACATGTAATCAACGTCATTGATCCCGTGTTCGACGCAGGCATTACAGCCTATTCAGCATAGGAATTGAGAGTATAAATAGAAAGGTGGAAGGACAACGATATGTGGGATACGATCTTATTATCGCGCATTCAGTTTGCATCGACGACGATTTTTCACTTCTTCTTCGTACCGGTATCGATTGGTCTAGCATTGCTCATCGCAATGATGGAGACGATGTATGTCGTCAAGGGAAATGAAGAGTACAAGAAGATGACGAAGTTCTGGGGGAAGCTGTTCCTCATTAACTTCGGTGTCGGTGTTGTCACAGGTATTATTCAGGAATTCCAGTTCGGGATGAACTGGTCGAACTATTCTCGCTTCGTCGGAGACGTGTTCGGTGCGCCGCTTGCGATTGAAGCATTGCTGGCATTCTTTATGGAATCAACGTTTATCGGATTATGGATATTTGGATGGGATCGCTTATCGAAGAAGGTGCACTGCTTGTGCATTTGGCTTGTAGCCATCGGTACAACGTTGTCCGCCTTGTGGATCTTGGCGGCGAACTCCTTCATGCAGCGTCCGGTCGGATTCGAGATTAACAATGGCCGTGCGGAAATGAACGATTTCTTCGCGCTGCTGACAAATGGTCAGCTGCTTGTTGAATTCCCGCATACGATTTTCGGTGCATTTGCAACAGGAGCGTTCCTCATCACTGGGGTGAGTGCTTATAAACTGCTGAAGAAGCAGGACGTTTCTTTCTTCCAAAAATCGTTCAAGATTGGTGTTATCGTAGCTACGGTCTCTTCCATTCTGGTTGCGGTTTTCGGTCACCAGCAGGCACAATATTTGATGCATACCCAACCAATGAAGATGGCGGCAAGTGAAGGCTTATGGGAAACAAGTGGCGACCCTGCGCCGTGGACGGTATTTGCAGCAATCAATACAGACAAGCAAGAGAACAGCATGGAATTCAAAGTTCCATACTTGCTTAGCTTCCTATCTTATAGTAAGTTCTCCGGCGAAGTCCGCGGGATGAAGGAATTGCAAGCGGAATATGAACAACTGTATGGCCCAGGCGATTACATTCCACCGGTGAAGACAACATTCTGGAGCTTCCGCATCATGGTTCTTGCCGGAACATTGATGATTCTGCTTGGCATGTATGGCTGGTTCTTGGCAGCACGCAAGAAGCTGGGCAATCCGAATAAGTGGTTTATGCGTTTCATGCTCTATGCAATCTCATTGCCGTTCATTGCGAATACAGCAGGTTGGATTATGACGGAAATTGGTCGTCAGCCATGACGGTATTCGGTCTCATGCGGACAGAAGACAGTATTTCGCCGAGCGTGTCGGGCGGTCAAGTGCTATTCTCGCTTATCGCATTCTCGACAATTTACACCGTACTTGCTATCGTGCTTGTGTATTTGTTCGTTCGTGTCATCAAAAAGGGTCCGAATGAAGTGTTGAAGGCAGAACATTCGAATGACCCGTTTGATCAGGAGGGACAACATGTTATCTCTTAATGAATTGTGGTTTCTACTAGTTGGAGTGTTATTTGTCGGATTCTTCTTCTTGGAAGGCTTCGACTTCGGTGTCGGCATGTCGACAAAGTTCTTGGCCCGTACAGATGGAGAGAAACGCGTATTAATCAACTCGATCGGTCCATTCTGGGATGCCAATGAAGTATGGCTGCTTACGGCCGGCGGGGCGATGTTCGCAGCATTCCCGAACTGGTATGCTACGCTGTTCAGCGGATATTATACGCCGCTTGTCGTTGTACTGCTTGCATTGATCGGACGCGGTGTCGCATTCGAATTCCGCGGCAAGAAAGAGACAGAACGCTGGAAGAAGTCCTGGGACTGGGCGATCTTCTTGGGAAGTCTGCTTCCTCCATTCTTGTTCGGGGTAGTATTCGCGGGTCTGATTCAAGGCTTGCCAATTGACGGCCAGATGGAAATGAAGGCTGGACTGTTCGATATGGTGAATGTGTACACGTTGCTTGGCGGGGTAACCGTGACGGTACTATGTCTCGTGCATGGCTTGATGTTCACAACACTGCGCACAATTGGCTCCTTGCAGGAGCGCGCTCGTAAGCAAGCGAAGATGCTGCTTGTGCCTTTGGCGGTATTGCTTGTTGCTTTCGGTGCTATGACGTACTTCAAGACGGATGTATTTGAGGTTCGTGGTGGGATCTTAGCGGCTGTCGCTGTAGTTGGAGTTATTGTCTATTTGCTCGCTGGCTACTTCATGGCGAAGAAGCGCGATGGCTGGGCATTTGGCATGACAGGCGGGGTTATCATTCTATCGATCGCATCAGTCTTTATCGGATTATTCCCGCGTGTTATGATTAGCTCGATTGATAAGGCATTTGACTTAACGATTCATAACGCAGCTTCTGGGCAATACTCATTGAAAGTGATGACGATCGTAGCTGTAACCTTGCTGCCGTTCGTGCTAGGATATCAAATTTGGAGTTATTTCGTCTTTCATAAACGGCTTCACGAGAAGGAGCATTTAGAATACTAATGGATAAAAATTTGCTCAAGTATGAAGGGGCAAGGCCGACGATGTTCATCATTGCCGTCCTTACTCTTGTGCAAACACTATCCATCATAGGTCTGGCAATCAAGCTGGCGGAGGTTATCTCCGCCCTGTTTGCCGGCGCGCCGTTGCAGGAACAAGCCGCAAATATGGGTCTGTTCCTGCTTGCGTTTACCGTCCGTCAAGTGACGACCTTGCTTATGCAGAAGGTAGCCTACAACTTCGCCGAGAAGACAGGGGTAAACTTGCGGCGTCAGTTGATGGATAAGTTGTTCCAGTATGGACCTCGCTTTGCCAAGTCAGAAGGTACGGGCAATCTCGTAACTCTTGTGCTTGAAGGGGTCTCCCAATTCCGCACGTATGTGGAACTGATTCTTCCTCGGATGATGGGTACGGGCATTACGCCAATTCTCATCCTATTCTATGTACTCACGCTAGATACGGCGTCCGGTATTATTTTGATTGTGACGCTGCCGATTTTGATTGTATTTCTGATACTGGTTGGGCTTGCTGCGCGCAAGCAGATGGATCGACAATGGGAGTCGTACCGCATTTTATCGAACCACTTTGTCGATGCGCTTCGAGGCTTGGAGACGCTTCGTTTTCTGGGGCAGAGCCGCAAGCACAGTGATACGATTGGGCAAGTGAGTGACAAGTATCGCTCTGCGACAATGCGTACGCTTCGTGTTGCTTTTCTCTCCTCCTTCGCCCTTGACTTCTTTACGATGTTATCCGTTGCCTCTGTAGCAGTCGGCCTGGGTCTTCGTCTTATTAATGGAGAAATGACATTGGTGACGGGGCTTACGGTGCTGATTCTAGCCCCTGAGTATTTCCTGCCTGTTCGCATGGTTGGCGCGGATTATCACGCGACATTGAACGGGAAAGAAGCTGGAAAAGCAATTGATGCGATCATTAAACATGAAACTGAAGTAGGAGAAAGTGCCTCACAGCTTCCGTCCTCTCTTATTTGGACGAAGGATAGCACAATCGCCTTGTCCGGTATAGGTGTGAAGCATGAAGCGGATGGACCGTCTTCACTGAAGGATGTAGCGTGTGAGGTGACGGGGCTTTTGAAAGTCGGCATTGTCGGCGAGAGCGGGGCGGGCAAGTCTACGCTCATTGATGTGCTTGGCGGTTTCCTTCGTCCGACATCAGGACAGTTCACCTTGAACGGCGTGGATGTGCCATCGCTTGATGAGGAAGCTTGGCGTCAGCTGACGACTTATATTCCTCAGCATCCGTATCTTTTCAACGTGTCGCTCGCGGACAATATCCGATTCTATGCGCCTGAAGCTTCTGATGAAGAAGTGGATCGCGCCCTTGCAGCCGCTGGTTTGTCTACATTGACTGCTGAGCTGCCAAATGGTCGGGATGAGCTTATTGGCAATGGAGGCCGCTCTCTTAGCGGCGGACAGGAGCAGCGTGTGGCGCTTGCTCGTGCATTCCTGAGCGACAGACCGATTATGATGCTGGATGAGCCTACGGCCCATCTGGATATTGAGACAGAATATGAGCTGAAGCAGACGATGCTATCGCTGTTCGAAGGCAAGCTGGTCTTCCTTGCGACGCATCGCCTGCATTGGATGGAAGATATGGATTGGATTATCGTCATGGATCATGGAAAGGTAGCAGAGGCAGGTACGCACCAGGAGCTGCTTGAACGCCAAGGCGTGTATTACAGCATGTTGATTTCGCAGCAGGAGGGGATATCATGACACGTGAACAGAATCAATGGCTGCGCCCTTATTTGCGGCGCTACTGCGGTCGCTTCGCGCTCATTATTTTCCTCGGCATGCTGACAGTACTGTGCGCGAGTGCGCTCATGTTCACCTCTGGATTCTTGATATCCAAATCAGCTGCACGTCCGGAGAACATCCTCATGGTGTATGTACCGATTGTGCTTGTGCGCACATTTGGTATTGGCAGAGCCGTCGTGCATTATGTAGAGCGGCTTGTAGGTCATGATGCCGTGCTTCGCATCTTATCGAAGATGCGTGTTCGCCTGTACCGGATTTTGGAGCCGCAAGCTTTATTCATTCGCTCCCGATTCCGCACAGGGGATGTGCTTGGCGTGCTGGCAGATGATATTGAACATTTGCAAAATGTCTATGTACGTACTATTTTTCCGAGCATTGTCGCGATTGTAATGTATGCGGCAGGGATCGCAGCCCTCGGCTGGTTCGATCTCCCGTTCGCACTGCTGATGGCACTATATATTGCCGTACTCGTCTTCATTCTGCCATGGATATCGCTATGGTTCACACGTCGGAAGCACCGCCTAATGAAGCAGGAGCGCAGCGGGCTATATCGGAAGCTGACGGATGCGGTACTTGGTATGAGCGATTGGGTCATTAGCGGCCGAGCTCCCCAATTCGTCGATTCGTATGAAACGGATGAGGCGCGAGTGGCCCGTATAGACCGAGATCTACGGATGTGGGCGCGGTGGCGGACACTCATTGCCCAGTCTGTCGTCGGCTTGACGGTCATTACGATGGTGTACTGGGCTGGCGGTCAAGCGGCTGATGGAAATATGCCTGCCGTCATGATTGCGGCGTTCGGCCTTGTTGTATTCCCTCTAATGGAAGCTTTCCTGCCGGTATCGGAAGCAGTAGAGAAGCTTCCTCAGTATGAAGATTCGTTAGAACGTCTGTCGGGCATGGGAGAGGCGCCTGTGGAACAAACTGTCGGCAGCGCAGCGAATGTGAAGCCAGAACTGCTGCAGCAAGCGCGCGAGTCTACCCATATCCGCTTGGATCAAGTCAGCTTCCGGCATGCAGGATCGGCCTCCTTAACGATTGATGGGGTATCACTTGATGTGCCGCAAGGCAAGAAGATTGCGCTTATCGGACGCAGCGGTGCCGGCAAGTCCACATTGTCTACCTTAATTCAAGGTGCGCTTATGCCGGAGTCTGGAAGCGTCATGATCAATAATGTTCGCGCTGACGAGTATGGTGAGCATATCCCAGAGATTCTGTCTGTGCTAAATCAACGTCCACATCTATTCGATACGACAGTAGCGAACAATATTCGTCTAGGACGGCGCAGTGCCTCGGATGAAGAGATTCGTCAGGTAGCGGAACAAGTGAAGCTGGATACACTTATTGCTTCTCTTCCGAGAGGGTATGATACGGCGATGATGGAGACCGGACAGCGCTTCTCCGGAGGGGAGCGGCAGCGTATCGCGCTGGCGCGCGTACTGCTTCAGCGTACGCCAGTCGTCATCCTCGATGAGCCGACAGTTGGTCTCGATCCGAAGACGGAGCGGGAGCTGCTGGCGACCATGTTCGAGACGATGAAGGGCAAATCGCTCATCTGGATTACCCACCATCTTGTTGGTGTTGAGCAGATGGATGAGATCGTATTTATCGAAAATGGCCAGGTGGAAATGCATGGTACGCATGCCGAGCTTATGGAGCAATATCCGCGCTACCGCAACTTGTATCATTTAGATCGCCCAGGCAAAGGGTTACTGTAATTTTCATAGCGTTTGAGGTTTTGTTTTGTATGCTTCTATATAGAAGAATTAGAAAAAGTCAGGGTAGCATCAGGGTGAGACTCTGGTGCTATTTTTTCAATATGAGTATTTTCTTTGCTATCGTTCCCGATGTTTTTCGTAAACAGGAAGGAAGATGGACAGGGTGATCGAATTTCTAATGAAGGAGATTGCTAACGGTTCAAATAGGGTAATAAATAAGTAGCATTGAACTGCAGCTCGGCATTCACCTGAGAATGAGAAATGAATACTTCGCCTTATTTAACAGCATAATGAAGAAGGTATGTCTGAATTATGACCTAATTGAGAAAGAATATCATTTTCACATTATAATTATTATAAAATAGCTTGACAGATTGAATCGTTTAGTTAATAATAATTATTATAAAGTGTGTTACTGAGTGTGTTGTTACCGACATGCTCTAAATAAACCATAAATCAAAGTAGAGGAGATAGTAACTATGTCACTTATCGGAAAAGAAGTACTGCCATTCAAAGCAAATGCATTCCAAAAAGGTCAATTCATCGAAGTTACAGAAGAGAACTTCAAAGGTAAATGGAGCGTAGTGTGCTTCTATCCAGCTGACTTCACATTTGTCTGCCCTACTGAGCTCGAAGACTTGCAAAACCAATATGCAGAGCTGAAGAAATTGGGTGTTGAAGTGTATTCCGTATCCACAGATACACACTTCACGCACAAAGCTTGGCATGAAAGCTCCCAGGCTATCGGCAAGGTTGAATATATTATGATCGGCGACCCATCCCATATCGTATCCCGCAACTTCGACGTATTGATCGAAGAAGCAGGTCTTGCAGACCGCGGTACGTTCATTATCGACCCAGATGGAATCATTCAAGCAGCTGAAATCAACGCTGGCGGCATCGGCCGTGATGCAAGTGCTCTTATCAACAAGATCAAAGCGGCACAATATGTTCGCAACAATCCAGGTGAAGTTTGCCCAGCGAAATGGCAAGAAGGCGGCAAAACATTGAAGCCAAGCCTTGACCTCGTGGGTAAAATCTAAGGAGTGTCCTTACAATGGCATTAGATCAAGATATCAAAGCACAACTAGAACAATATCTCCAGCTTCTTGAGGGAGATATTGTTCTCAAGGTCAGCGCTGGCTCTGATGATGCGTCTTCGGAGATGCTGTCCTTGGTGGAGGAACTCGCTGGCATGTCGTCTCGGATTACTGTGGAGAAGACACAGTTGTCCCGCACTCCAAGCTTTAGTGTGAACCGTGTAGGTGAAGATACAGGCGTTACTTTTGCCGGTACTCCGCTTGGTCATGAGTTTACCTCTTTGGTATTGGCTTTGCTGCAAGTGAGCGGAAGAGCTCCGAAGGTAGAGCAGAGTGTGATTGATCAAATTAAAAGCATTCGCGGCGAATATAAGTTTGAAACTTATATCAGCCTGAGCTGCCATAACTGTCCGGATGTTGTGCAGGCGCTGAACTTGATGAGCATTCTTAACCCTGGCATTTCGCACACGATGATTGACGGTGCCGTATTCAAGGAAGAGGTAGAGAGCAAGGATGTTATGTCTGTCCCTAGCGTATACCTGAACGGCGAATTCTTCGGCGGCGGACGTATGACCGTTGAAGAAATTCTGGCTAAGCTCGGTACAGCTCCAGATGCATCCGAGTTCGATAATAAAGATCCATTCGATGTTCTTGTTATCGGCGGCGGGCCTTCCGGTGCGAGTGCGGCGATTTATGCAGCACGCAAAGGGATCCGCACGGGTATCGTTGCAGAGCGCTTCGGCGGTCAGGTCAATGATACGCTTGGCATTGAGAACTTCATCAGTGTGAAATACACGGAAGGTCCTCAGCTCGTAGCGAATATTGAAAATCAAGTGAAAGAGTACAATATCGATGTCATGAAGCTTCAGCGTGCAAAACGCTTGGAGAAGAAGGATCTTATCGAAATTGAACTCGAAAACGGTGCTGTACTGAAAAGTAAGACCGTAATCGTATCGACAGGTGCCCGTTGGCGGAACATCGGCGTCCCTGGTGAAGCTGAGTTCAAGAACAAAGGGGTAGCTTACTGTCCACACTGTGACGGGCCTCTGTTCACAGGCAAAGATGTTGCAGTCGTTGGCGGCGGGAACTCTGGTATTGAGGCCGCAATTGACCTTGCAGGTATTGTGAAACATGTGACGGTACTTGAGTTCGCTCCAGAACTGAAAGCCGACGCTGTATTGCAAGACCGCTTGTACAGCCTACCGAATGTAACGGTATTGAAGAACGTGCAAACGTCAGAAATTACCGGTACAGATAAGGTTGACGGCATCTCCTATATCGATCGCGCTACGGGGGAGACGAAGCATGTTGAGCTGCAAGGTGTATTCGTACAAATCGGTCTTGTGCCGAACACAGACTGGTTAGCTGATACCGTTGAGCGCACTCGCATGGGTGAAATCGTAGTAGACAGCCATGGTGCAACAAGCGTACCTGGTGTATTTGCAGCCGGCGATTGCACGAATAGCCCATACAAGCAGATCATCATCTCGATGGGATCTGGTGCTACAGCAGCATTGGGTGCATTCGATTATCTCATTCGCAATTAATCGATATCATCATGAATAGATGCGCTTCTTGCCTCGTGGCAGGTCAAGCGAGCGGCGGCCCTCATTTCTTACATGAAGTGGGGGCTGTTGTTATTTGCCTATCAATACGGAACAGAGAGCTTTACAGGATTTAGGGTTGATTCGCTGTAATGTTGTAACTATAATGGTTACATGTATGTAGGTTGAAATTGACATATCTTGTATTGTTGGTTTCAGCGGTGATTACGATTGAAGAAAGGAAATGAAAAACCATCTATGAGTATACCTGTGCAACACAGTAATACGGCCTCAGCCATGTCTGCACCTACTCGGAAGCAGAGGCTGTCCATGGCCGTTATTCTTGGATCGATGACAGCGATTGGTCCGTTGTCGATTGATATGTATCTGCCTTCTTTGCCGATGTTGGCGAGTGACTTGCAGACGAGCACTTCCTTCGCGCAATTGAGCTTAACTGCCTGTCTCATGGGCTTAGCTCTTGGTCAGTTGATGCTGGGGCCCCTCAGTGACGCAAGAGGGCGCCGGAAGCCGCTGATCCTCTCACTCGCCATTTACGTGATAGCTTCTATTCTATGTGCTGTTGTTCCGTCCATAGGGGGCCTGATTGCTCTCCGCTTCATTCAGGGCATGGCTGGGTCTGGAGGCATTGTCATTGCCCGTGCCATGGTGCGCGACATGTATTCGGGCAGTGAACTGACGAAGTTCTTCTCCCTGCTCATGCTTATTAACGGTTTGGCTCCAATATTAGCGCCGATTGCTGGAGGGCAGCTGCTTAAGTTTACGACTTGGCATGGGGTGTTTATCGTGCTCGGCTTGCTCGGTCTGCTTATGATGATCGCCGCATGGTTCGGTTTGCCGGAGACACTTCAGCCTGAGCGCCGTTCTACCGGCGGTCTGCGCACGACGATGGCAACCTTCCGTACACTGCTGTCTGATCGTGAATTCATGGGATATGCCTGCACACAAGGCTTCGTTTTCGCTGCGATGTTCGGTTATATATCGGGATCACCCTTTGTGCTGCAGGAAATTTACGGCGCATCCCCGCAAGCATACAGCCTGTTTTTCGCACTCAATGGCCTTGGGCTCATCATTGCGACACAAATTACGGGTCGCTTGGCGTCTCGCTTCCATGAGAAGCGGCTCTTCATTGCAGGAATTGTTCAAACCGTTAGCGGTGGTTTGCTGCTCTTAGCTGCGATACTGCTGCAGGCACCGTTAATTGCAGTTGTCATCGCCCTGTTCATTGTTGTATCGAGTACAGGGGTGGTCAATACGGCAGGCTTCTCTCTAGCGATGCAAAGCCAAGGGGAGAGAGCGGGCAGCGCATCGGCTATGCTGGGCTTGATGTCCTTCATTGCAGGCTCGCTTGCTGCTCCGCTTGTCGGCATTGCCGGCAGCCATACAGCCGTTCCGATGGGTGTTGTTATTGCATGCTGCGGACTTGGCGCGGTACTGAGCTACTTGTTCATGATTCGCAAGCGGTAACGTCATAGACTTGTATCTTGTGCACAGTTGAACTCATATCATGTAATTTTTATTTATATGTATGTCCACATACAGAAGCGCTGGAGCAAGCGGAATGGTTCGCGAAGTCTCCAGCGCTTTTTAGTTTGGTGAAGGGTTGAAGGTTGTGATATGAATGCTTGGCTTATCCGGCAAGATTGTCGGTCTGCACCTCTTGCTTGGTCACATGCTCAAGCCGCTTGGATCTGCGTGACAGTTGGTTGACGGTCAAAGTAATCATGAAGGCAGATAAGAGGCTCCCGACCATCGCAACGATGAATCCAGTCATGTTATTGGATAACAGAGGCGCCATGAACGAAGGAACGTATGCGGTGCCTTGTACTTCGAACATTCCGACCAATAAGCCGCCCAGTCCTGCGGATACGATAGCACCGCCGAAGATGAATTTGTTCGAGAACATGAAGGGATACGCTGCTTCTACGAATGTGCCGAACCCGATATTAATCAGAAAGCCAGGTACGGCGACGGCTGCTTCTCCCTTATCGCGAGGGGCAATTATATTCGCTAACGTGATACCGGCAGACACCATGACAAGTCCAGCCATGTCTACAGCTCCAAGGAAGCTATTCCCGGTCCGCTCCATTTCGAGCAGGACAATGGGCAGGATGGCTGCATGATATACACCGCCTAGAATGGCAGGCCATATGAGCAGTCCAGCGAGCAGTCCGGCTAGTATTGAGCTTGTAGATACAGCTGCTTCCAGCAGCCAGCGAATACCTTCACCGGCTTGCAGGGCGATTGGAGCAATCATGAAATAGACGATAAGCCCAGAAATTAAGCCGGAGAGTCCGCCGGCGACAATGTTGACAGTTGTAGCAGGGAAGCGCCACTGCACACATTTACGAAAGAGGGCGTGCCCGAGCAGTCCAGCCCCAATTCCCCCAATGATTCCTCCAATAATGCCGCCCTCGACAGACATGACTCCAGCGATGATACCTGAGACGATGGATACCTCATCAAGATCCGAGATTTGCTTCGCTGCAATAGCTGCCAGTATGACAGGGAGCGCCTTGATCATAATGTCGAATATCTCGCTAAGTCCGGCCAGTGCAGGGATTTTACTTAAGGCAAGCAGCAGTGCCATCGCAATAAAGCCGGGCAGAGAGGCGAGCATAATGCCGCGTATGCTAATGCGTCTCCAGGGCGAGCCTTCTCCAGTTCTGCCAGATGTGGCATCAGCAGTTGCGCCGATAATTGGCCGATAGGTCAATCCCCAATGCTGACATAGTGTGGTCACGAACGTGACTGCTCTTGTACGATTCGTCGTTCCGGTCGTGCCAGACACGGCCAGCACATTCGCTCCCTTGGCACTGGTGAGAGCCATGGACGTGCCGCCAGTTCCTGTGATCGGCAGATTCATATCTATCGCTGCTTCCACGGCATATGCGTTGGTGCGGGTAGGATCTGCACTCATCATAATGAGTGCGCCAATACGACCCTGGCGAATCTGCGCCGCAATATCTTGATCCAATTGCGTGGCAACCTGATTGATCTCATCTAGTGATCCTTCTGCAAGTCGCTTCGGAGTCTGGAGCGACTCATTCCAGCCATACAGGGCAGCCTGCGTAGAGCCCTTGGCATTGTCCATTGATGCGTCTGCGCCGACGAATTGAATTGCCCCGCAGTTGATTTCGGCACTCTCCAATTGAATGACAAGTTCTTGGAGTAGCTTTAGAGGGTCTTTGCCCCCTGAGTTGTATAGGTTGCCTCCGCTGCTTCCGATGATTGCGATAGTTTTTCCCATAAACGATCCTCCTGTCTGCGGTGGAAAGAAGCTGTTTCATCTTTTTTTCTATATTATAGTAAAGTGGTAAATGGTTGAAGTAACAATCTATATGGTATGGAAAAAAGAGGGATAATTACCCTCATTTCAATAAAAAAATAGGCAAATTGTGCAATGAGGAATGATGGAAAGTAAGTCAGGGTCATCGGAGTGTTGCCGCGGTTTGCTAAGAGGGATGCAGGTAATAGAATAAGGCTGCTTGTCTCCAGGTAGAGATCGTAGGGACATGCAGCCTTGATGAAGGGAATAATCGAGAGATAGATAGAATGAATTAAAATTCAAGTCCCAGCACGGCAGGAATGCCTTCTTCGTAGTAATGCTTCACGGGCTGAATTTCCGATACGAGATCTGCAATTTCCATGATTTCCGGACAAGCTGAACGTCCTGTTATCACGATATTCAGATGCTCGCGACGATTTTTAATCACTTCGACGACCTCAGCCCTTGGCAGAACATCATCAATCGGGAAGCTTGTAATTGCAAGTGCGTTGTTCAATTCATCCAGTACGATGAGATCATAATCACCAGACTGGATCTCCTGCTTCGCAATCGCCCATGCCTGCTTGAATGCTTCACGATGCTCCTCCGGTGTCTTCAGCCAAGTAAATCCGATCCCCAGCTGTCTTACTTCAACACCCAGCTTCTCCAGCGAAGCCTGTTCTCCGTAAGAGCGCTTGGGACTCTTGATGAACTGGAGCATCAGTACCTTGAAGCCATGTCCAACCGCTCTGACGCATAGCCCGACTGCTGCTGTCGTCTTCCCTTTGCCATCACCTGTATATACGAGCGTCATTCCTCTGGTTCGTGTCGCCATGTTGGCTGTCCCTCCTGTATGAGCCGGCATGCATCTTTCCAGCGTGCTGGCATAATCTTGGTAGCATATATTACTCTCATAGTATCACTGAGGGGAAGGCCTGTCGACTAAGGGGGCGGGTATGAATCGACTGGCGGTTTAACTGGCTGAATGCACGGCAATACTGGAAAGCAGAATCTATGGCTGTCGGCGGAAGGCCAGCAGCACAACAAGCAGGCATGCGATCAACTGCAGAAGCGAGGAAGGACGTCTATGGATCAGCTGCAAGCAAGCTTACAACGCAATCTGGATTATATTCGGACGAAGCTCGGCAATAGCTCTGATATTGTGATTCGTGAATTGCGAGTTGGGGGCAAGGGCGAGCAAAGAATCGCATTAGTATATACGGATGGACTAGCCGACCAGGCGATTATAACTGATTTTATGATGGAGTCGCTCTTGAACGATAGTCAAATATTGCAAGGTGATAATTCCACACAGCAAGCAGATTCAGCTGCATCACAAGGTGCCATGGCCACGAACAGTAGGCCGGATCAGCTGGGAGGCTCGGGCGGATCTGCATGGTCTGTATCTGCACCTTCTACCGCCTCCTCGAACGGAGATCAATTAAGTTCCCAATTTAACTTACAACAAAGCTCGCAGCAAGGCCCGCAACAA
>NZ_MAIS01000299.1:0-519 GCF_001680695.1 Paenibacillus sp. KS1
TAAGGGTAAAAGCAAGTACCACAAAAAACTCACTTTCTGATTCAAAGTTATTTTTGCATACAATCGAATATACTCTCGAACAACTGACAATGTAAAGTTCACTCCCCGTTAACCGAATGGAATCATTTGAATTGCAAACTCATTATTTTGCTTCTTTCTTCTCAACGATCATGGTCTTTTTTCTGAAAAAGTAAAGTATCAATCAAATAGATAATAAGAACAAAAGCGATCTCAGAAAAAATAGAAAAATGAACGGACGTCATCCATTCATCAATCAGATGAACAGCAACAAAATCGAGGAGTATTCGGAAAATAGCGTCATGATACTGCTTAAAATGCTGACCAGTAGAGAGGAAATACCTTGTCTTCATAAAAATAAATAATACTTTGGTAACCGCGTCAGCAACGAACGATAGACAGATAAACAGAAACACCGATATCCACGATTCATATTGAATTCCTAACACCTCAAAAATACCAATATGGAAAAATAGGAAAAAGGCAGCCACGCCGAGCAGT
>NZ_MAIS01000261.1:0-927 GCF_001680695.1 Paenibacillus sp. KS1
TCCTACCCGGACTTCGAGGCGATGTGGATGCGGATTGAGGCGGCCAGAAATGAGCAGGACGAACAAGGAACGTTTGCCGCTTCGTTACAGAAGAAGCCGTTGTTCCGCGGGCGCAGGTTGGCTGTGCTGTCAGTGGCTGCGTTTGTGCTGTTGGCTACTCCAGTGCTCGCCTATATTACCGGGAAGTGGGAATTTAATAATCTTAAAGGTGTGGAATCAGCGATCCAACAGGGATTCGGGCAGCCGATCAATAAGAAGGTCACGAATAGCGGCGTCACATTCACTATCGATACAGCGGTGTCCGACGATAATGGAACCACGCTGTTATACAGCTTGAATACAGGGGATAAGCAGGAGCGCAAATGGATGTTCGACCAATTTGAATTCAAAGACGATAAAGGAAATTCCATTGCGCGCATGGATCTGGTGCAGATGATGAAGATGAAATGGGATAATGGCCTCTATTGGCATAATTGGAATGAAGAAAGCCGAACCTACAACGGCTTCTTCGATACGTCTTGGACGGTTCCCGGCAAGGAAGCGAATGTGCAATTGTCTGCGCGCGGGCTGCAGGCGTTCGACTATGTTCGTGTACCAATCGATTTGGATCCGCGCAAGGCAGAGGTGCAGACTTTTCCGATTCATGATGGTGGGATTGAGGAATTGAAGGTACAGTTCGTGAAAGACGGACAAGGGCAAGCACTCCTCAAATATTCTGTTTCTTACACGGATGATTCGAATTTCAACATCGTTGGCCCTCAAATTGTGGTGAAAAAGGAAGGGGGAATGGTAATTCGATCAGGTGATAAGGCGAATAGAATGATCCCGATTGAGGGGCATCTAGAATGGGGTGTACAAGAAGGCTATAGCTCGGACGAACTGCTTCAGGGCGGCAATTCATTCGAATTTGTGTATGGCGTGAAGGGA
>NZ_MAIS01000389.1:0-238 GCF_001680695.1 Paenibacillus sp. KS1
ATACGCATACAGGTTGAGACCATCACCACGATACTCGTCCTCTTGCGTGAAACGGGCAATGACCGGATTGTAGAACCTTGCACGCAGGTAGTATTGCTGCGTGATCGCGTCGAACTGCTCGCCCGCGTAGCGGAAGCGGTTCGGAATGCTCTCTGTGGCAGATACCGTCTGGCCGAAGGCATCGTACTCATAGCTGTTCAGGATGCTCCCGAGACGGTTCGTGATGCGCACAACATCT
>NZ_MAIS01000385.1:0-242 GCF_001680695.1 Paenibacillus sp. KS1
ACAGACGCAGCAATTGTTGAAAGAAGCACATCGGGCCTACGGGACGGAGGTCAACGATCTGTTGCTGACCGCACTGGCGATAGCGGTTCAAGCGTGGAGCGGACTTGATCGCGTGGCGGTCTTGCTGGAAGGCCACGGCCGAGAACCGATCGCGGCGGATGTAGATGTAAGCCGGACGATCGGCTGGTTTACGAGCGCGTACCCGGTGGTGCTGGAGATCGAGCCGGAGATGAGCCTGCCGC
>NZ_MAIS01000121.1:0-12557 GCF_001680695.1 Paenibacillus sp. KS1
GCTGTCGAGACTTTCTCGACAGCCTGAGAAATGAACGCAATGGTTCATTTCTTCTAATTAACTATCTATCTAATTGTAGTGCTTCTATCCTTTTAAACATTTCTATCCCTTAACGCCTCCGAGCGCAATCCCCTCAATAACTTGCTTCTGCCCGATGATAAAGATAATGACCAGCGGCAAGATTGCTGACACAGCACCAGCCATCATCAAGGAATACGTATCTCCATATTGGTCACCGAACAATCTGATTCCAAGCTGAATGGTAAACAACTCTTTGCTTTTCAAGAAAATCAGCGGATACTGATAGTCGTTCCAGGTCCAAATAAATCTGAGGATCGCATAGGTTGCGATGGCTGGACGAATAAGCGGCAACGCGATTTGGAAGAAGCTTCGCGCATGTCCGGCCCCGTCTATTTTGGCTGATTCGATATATTCGTTGCTGACACTCATAAAGAATTGTCTAAGCATGAAAGCACCAATAACGCTAAATCCGTTCAGCAAGATAAGACCAAGATGAGAATCAAATAAATGTAAGGAACGGAAGAGCAGGAACTGCGGAACTAATGAAGCTTGAGGTGGAACCATATAAAGCGCGAGGACGAGAAGAAACATCGTATCTCTTCCTCTGAACTGGATTTTGGAAAACCCATAAGCCGCAAGTGCGCACACAGATACATTGAGCACAGTGGTTGCCACTGTTACATAAATCGAGTTTGCATAATATTTGACGAAGCTCCCTGTCCACACTTCCGCATAGTTCTCAAGTGCATTCCAGTTTCTCGGAATCCATTCAATTGGGAATGTAAAGACATCCGCCTCAGGCTTGAATGATGTCGATAACATCCATATGAAAGGAAGCAGGAATAGAAGTCCTATAGCAGCCATAATCATTGTGAAAATGATCTTTGAAACCGAAATTTTTTTCATGGATATTGTTCCTCCGTTCTAGATCTCTTCTAGTAGTTAACCCATTTCTTCTGGGCAATCCATTGTCCGGCTGTTATGAATAAACAAATGAGGAACAATATGAGCGCCATCGAAGAGGCATAGCCTGTTTTCAACTGATTGAATGCAGTGTCATACAAATCGTAAACGATTACATTTGTTGAATTCGCAGGTCCGCCTTGCGTTAATACTTGAATAAGATCGAACACCTTGAAGGAACCGATGATTCCTGTTACTAGCAAGAAGAAGGTCGTTGGTGAAACATTTGGCACTGTGATTTGACGAAATTTCACCCATGTTCCTGCGCCATCGATATCCGCCGCTTCATACAGATCCTTCGGAATGGACTGCAGCGCAGCAATGTAAATAATAATGTTATAGCCAAGCATAATCCAAACTTGAATCATCATGAGGGAAGGCAATGCATAATCGATATCTGCCAACCACTTAGGTGGATTCTCAATGCCAAATGACATTAGCAGCTGATTTACCGGACCTAATGATGGATGGAAAAGAACCTGCCATACCATTGCGACGGCAACGACACTGGAGATATAAGGCAAAAAATAAACAACCTTAAATCCATCTTTGAAATAAACATGTTTGTCAATGAGAATCGACAGCAACAGCGATAAGATCAAGGTTATCGGAACCGTTATGATAAAGACCAAGTTGTTCAATAAGCTTTGTATAAACACATCGTCTTGGAACAAACGAATAAAATTATCAAAGCCTACGAATTTAATAGCACCATATCCCGCTACGAAATTCCACTCCGTAAAGCTCAGCAATAGAGAGCACACAACAGGGATAAGTGTTAGGACCATTAATCCGATCATTAAGGGGGCTACAAACATATAGCCAGCTAGTGTCTCTCTAGCGCTAATTCCTAGTGATTTCTTACCTTTCATTTCTTATTCCTCCTCTGAGAAAATACGTCTTGTTCTATAGTGTCATTGTAATAAGAACGAAAGTCGCAAATAAGAACTAAAAACGTTCATTTTGAAACGAATTTTACTTTTCTCAGCTCATGTACTTGATAAAAAACAAGCGTTCTCTGAGTCTATCAAGAGAACGCTTCATATAATTATTTTATTTGCGCGCTTGCTTAAATGCCTTCACATACTGATCAGCCTTGGCACGAACGAGTGTATAATTGCCTGTTTCAATGGCTTCCTTCGTAAGATTCGAACCAATTCCTACCGCAAATGCACCTGCTTTGATCCAGTCGCCCAAGTTCTCTACATTCACTCCGCCGGTCGGCATTACATTCGCGTGAGGCAATGGGCCTTTGATATCCTTGATCATCCCAGGTCGGAATTGACTTCCTGGGAACAGCTTTACAACATCCACTCCTAAATCTAGAGCGCTTTGGATATCGTGAATGGTCATAACGCCCGGGATGATTGGAACGCGATAACGATTGCACAGCATAATCGTATCTGGATTCAACGTAGGGCTCACTACAAATTCAGCGCCGCTTAGCATTGCTTGGCGTGCCGTTTCCGGATCAAGCACCGTACCGACGCCAATTATTGCATTATGAGCTGAATCAGGATGATTCCATGAATACCGATTGGCAAGCTCTTCGATCGCCTTAAGCGCATATGGAACCGTCATTGTAATCTCAATCACCTTAATGCCGCCAGCAATGGCTTCCTCGGATAGTCGAACCACCTGCTGCCAATCTTCTCCCCGTAATACCGCTACAACCCCTTCTTCATGAATCCGTTTAATGATGCTCATTTTCTTCAATTTGCTTCCCTGCCTTTCATTTATGTACTAAATTCATTAGACTTAACGTTCAACATGCGCTTTTCTATTAAGCCTCGCTTCTACCTGTTCCCTTGTCGGGAGACCTTGCCAATCGCCTTCCGTCTGGATCACCATAGATCCAAGCAGGTTTCCGATGCGAACAGATTCCTCAAGGGATTTATTTCTTAGTAAACCGCTAAGGAAGCCGGCACAGAAGGCATCGCCAGCACCAACGGTGTCTACTACGTGATCAGCAGCAAAATAAGGAATTCTAGCTTCCTTTCCGCCCTGTAATAAAACGTTTTCATGATCTCCGCCCTTGACGACGCATACGTTGCCAAGCTCATGCAGCTTCGCGAACAAAGCACTTTCGTCGTCAATACCATAGAGAAGCTTCAATTCATCAAGCCCTGGCAGGAAATAGTCAGCATCCGACGCTAGAGGCAGAATGAATTGCCGAGCCTTCTCCACGCTCCAGAGCTTCAGGCGCAGATTTGGATCAAAGCTGACTTTAACGCCATGCTTGCGTGCAAGACGCACAGCCTCAATAACAGCTTGACATGCCGTTTCACTTATTGCCATCGTAATGCCGGTTACATGCAAGATGCGAGCACCTGCTATGTAAGCCTCATCCAGCATATCAGGCGACATTAGACTCGCAGCCGAATTTCGCCGAAAATAATAAACGGAGGATTGTCCGGCTATTAGTTCACGCATCATGAGACCCGTTGAAGCAGCAGTTGTGCACTTCACGCGTGAGACATCAATGCCTTCGCCCCGCAATGCTTTGATCATCATCGTCGCCAGCGGATCTTCGCCTAGTTGAGAGAACCATCCGACACGAATGCCAAGCCTAGCCAAACCGATGGCTACGTTGGTTTCGGCCCCACCGAAGGTGCATTCCAACGTATGGCTGTATTCGATTCCTTTATTTCCCGTCGGCAGCATGAGTGCCATCGATTCCCCAAAGGTAACTACCTCAGGGCTTGCTTGCATATGGGACATACTTTGATCCTTCATCGACTTCCCTCCCCTTAGCTAATGAAAAGACTGTCATGGGTAATCCATAACAGTCCCCATTTTATGGGTTAATTCTATTGAATCGTTCATTCTAATCCAAAGCTCATAAATATGATTGTCTTAACTATACACAGTCGAAATTTGCGGTACAGGACATATATTCGTGCATTCGCAAACGAATTTGACATGTTTACAAAAAAAACGATCCAAATGCTTGGATCGAAATGTGCAAGCTATTTCTATATTTGCTCCATGAAACGAAAAAAAGCTTTTTATAGTTACCCTTGTGGGAACATAAAAAGCTTTACTCTGCAATCGCTCAATGAGTACATGACCCAATACAATTCTGATCGCCACCAAGTGAAATGGAAATTAAAGAAGCTGACTCCAATTGCAATAAGCGTAAGTGTATCCATTCTACATAGGACATGTAGAATGGGGTATTCTGCTCTGGCAGAATGGCAACTAAGGGAGAATGCCTGTCCAGTTGACTACTCCACACTTGGACTATGTTAATGGATTGAATGGATTCGTTGTGCTTAACCATAGAGCGTATGGTACAGGATGGAATACTGCGAGGTGATGAGACGCTAATTAGCGGTTAATTTCCAGTTTCTTTACCCATTCATTATTGTTCCAAATATCGGGGTTATCAATGGCCTGGTTCTCTCCACGCACCATAGAATCATAACTATCCTTTCCACTAGAAAACCAATCCGAAATTACTAACCTTCCATTCAAGTTCTGTACAAGAAATTCAGTCGGTTCTGCAAAGCTGCCTACATCCTTTTTCACGCGCGTGTCTAGTTTGAAGTAGAAATAAGGGTTATCTTCACCAACAAGCTCCACTTTTCTAGCACCAACATCGATATCTGTCACCAAATTATCGGTTAGTTTGTTCTTACGGAATAATTCATGCTGGGAAGTAACTTTCTTTTGCATATATTGTTTCAGGCTTTTATTATCAAAGAAAGCATCCAAGTTGATATCTGTGCCGTTCCAAATCGCCTTGTAATATGCAGACAGAGCACGCTCACACATTTCATAAGCGGTTTTATAATCCCAAACAGACAGACCATTTTTATCTTCAGCTAAAAATTCGAGAGAACTCTTCAAAGTATTCTCTTTCGTGATGGTTGAATTTTCTGTGTTTTTGGCTACCTTCACGTTGACTTCCATAGGAGTATTTTTTTCGTCGGTATTCCCAGCAGCATTATTACACGCACTTAGAGCGAATATAAGCACTAATAACAGGCAAACACGTTTCATTCTTTTCCCTCCCGTAAAAAATAATGATCATGGAGCAGCCATTAGGATTGATGCACACCACTTCTATAAGAATAGTTTGAAGTGATGTGCATCCTTCTTCAAATTTTACTTATAATAGCCAGACAATTTGATAACTCTTTTGCTATCACCTGGATAGACTTCTTCTGCCTTCTGGTTATTATTATATGAACCTTTTCCACTACGACCGGTTGCCAATGCTCCTAAAACTAAAGCCGTATTAGTCTCGTAGTATTCCGTGATTATAGTTGAATGCCTCCAATTGTTATATGAACCACTCAGATAGAATTGCAGGATATCTCCAATAGCATATGGGTAACCTGAATTAGGATTATATTTGAATGTTGAGTAAGTAGTTGCGGATCCAGCCGGTCCTTTTGTAGTATTGTTCACCAGAAAATCATGCAAGTTAGGGACACCTGACCAGGATGAAGAACGATTGCTCAGACTTCTGTAGTACCAACCCTTAGAGGAAATACCTGATCCATTTGTGTCATAGGGAATTGCGCCGCCAGCAAGCAAAGCATGAGATACAAAGTTAGTACAATCCCAATTTCCGGATATCTGAGAAAAATCGTAATAAGATACATTAGATCCGCCACTTGCAGGTGAATCTTTAGCCTTGTTGTTTTTTGCATAGTTGGCTATGGCTGTCTTATTTAACGAAGCAAGGGTAGCCAATGGTGTTATCACTTGATTGGTTGCCTCCACCCCGCCTGTACTAGTCATTTCTACTGGAAGTTCTCGATTAACCGAGAAATAATCAGTAATTTTTTGCTCAAGTTCCGTTTGTTTTTCGGCAATATTGGAGCTTTCTAAAATAGAGTTCATTGTAAGGTTACTTGAATGATCCAATGATCCTCTGACAAATTCATCATAATAGTCATCTGGCATATACCAATCGGACATCGTTAATCCCGTATCAGTATAGGTAAATACCACATTCGATACCTCGCCAAACCCAGACTGTACCTCCATTCCGACATAATTAAATGAAGCTTCTGTACTGATTGCTCTGTGCCAAGATCAATACGTTCATAATAATTTTTCAAAATATCTTTTGCCATAGAAAAACAAGATTCAACCGCTGACAAATCTAAGACATTCGATGAAGACTTATCGTTCAAATCATTAAGCTTATCAGATGATAGCAAAGTATCTTCAACAGGGCTCAAAGGCGAGTTGCTCTCAGCTAGAACAGTAGAACTACCCAAACTACTGACAAGTGCTGCAATGAGTGCAACAGTTAATAGCTTTTTCAATGATACGTCATTCCTTTCCTTTAATTTGTACCACATTAGTTCGCGGACAATCTGCTCTCAGTCGTAGCTATCAGGTAATGATAAACAAAAACAATGAATAACTTGCCTAGCATCGACTCCTCACTTTTAATATTAGTAAGTAGTCTAATCTAAGAGTATAAAATCGCTTGTATGTAACTCCTTACCTTAAAAAAGACGCTCCTACGCTTATATGTGCAACACAATTATTCAGATTTTATTTCAACAAAACTGTTGGTACCTATGATTGATCGGACGGGAAAAGTTTGTATTTTGTTGCATAAATTAGTAAAATATTTTCTGCGACAATCGAATGTCGCGATAGTGAGTTCAAAGCGAGGGTACCGGGACGAGAAAGGAGGTGAAACTGCGGAACATCTGGATTTTATCAAAAGGACACTACAATGAATTGAACAGCATCAACCAGCCCATCTACTTCTGGCAGGTTTATGCCGCCGTCCTTTGAGAGTAAGAAGGAATCCGAAGTGGAATGACTGGGTTGTGGTCGCGTAACAAGTAAATTCAGAAATAGAACTCTAACAGCTTTCACTGACACAATGGATAAAAGAATGGAAATTAAACATATAGATAATCCCAGTGCAGCCTTTAATACCGAAACAATATTAAAAAAACTGAAAATTCTACAAAGAAAAATCCCCCGCTTTATTCGTTTCTCAAAATCCCTACTAACTGATTTAGATGGTTGAAAAAACGGATCCTCTTTCAATACTCGATTTTCAGCTTCAAGTTGTTCTCCATCTACGGCAGCAAAATTCGACAAAGCCATTTTGAGCAGTAATTCATCATACTCATCCATTAGAGCTTGATGACTCCCTGAAATTTTTTTAGTCACTCCCCCTCACCTCTTTTTTCAGGAGATTCAATGCTCTACGCCTGGCTCGAGTTAAATACTGTCTAACGTTATTCACAGGGATACCCAATTTCCGGGAAATTTCACTATCTTTCAAATCCATATTGTACTTGTAATAGAGCAAAGTTATATCGCGATCCGTCAGCTTAGACAGCTTACTAAACATCTCCTGTCTGTCTTCTCTCCTGAATATCACTTCTTCTACGCTCAGTTGGGAGTCGGGAAGACGGTTAATCATATCTTCGGTTTGTGCTGTACTGACCAATAATTTCTGCCGCTCCTTTGCTCTAATATAATCGACACCCATGTTTCTAATGGAATAAATGATGTAAGAAGTCCTTTTGCAATATTCCATGGTTCGTAAAAGGGGAGTTTTGGGTATCAGTTTTAGGAAAACGTCTTGAATTGAATCATCTACTACATTGTAATCATTGGTTACTTCGTAAGCTTTCTTCCTCATAAGAGGGTAATACTGGTAAAATAAATCGATTAAAAAATCCTGATCTTTTTCTTCCTCAATGACTGAAAAAAGAATTAGTAGCATCTCTCAAACCGCCATTCTGAAATAGGTTCATTACTTTCTATATTAGTCCATTTGGAACTATATGTAAATAAAGTTCATTAATATGCAGAGTTACTTCATTACAAAATTTTTAAGCTTTAGATCCATAGCTACATTAGCGATTCATTAAACGAAAAAAAGCTTTTTATAATTACCCTTTCGGGTGAACATAAAAAGCTTTACTCTGCAATCACTAATGCAATTCGTTTAAAATTTTTCGGGAAACTGTTTGACAATGCCTTCTGTCAGGATGTCGGCTAAATGAATCATATGGATCTCGTTTTTGTCGGTTGCTGCAATATCCGCTTTCCAATCTCCTTTGAGACAGCTCAGCACGATTTCCGTAATCAATTGAAGGTGCGTATACAGCATATCCTGAAGCTCTTTAAACTGCCAGTTCGGATTCGCATCGCTCAAAAATTTTGCGATCTCGTCAGCGTTTTTATGCCAGTCTTCCTCTAGCTTCTTCACATCTGCCTGGTTGCCCGCTTTGGCCGCCTCTACGATTTTAGCTGCGATTAAAATATGTTCTCTTAGAATTTCAGCCAGCTTATTGCCTGCGGCTTCCCCGTAATAAGGTTTGATTACATTTCCAATATCCTGTTGGTTCCGTAAAAGCCGATCCAGTACGTCCTTCTGGTCAGGACGATTCGAGATAGCGCTGACAATATAGCTTCTCGTCCATATCGTATGGTCGATCCAAACCTTCTGCATATCGGTTTTCAGTGCACCATTTTGGGACTTAGGCAAACCGAATCCTTCTTCTCGTTCACCATTGCACTTGCCTGTACGGATGTTGTTACTAAGTTAAGCGAGGACTCTGCACATATGACGAAACCCGGCCTAAGGCCGGGTTTCGTGGTTCGTCTAAAAAATCCTTTTCATTAATCCGATAGAGATTGTCCTTATTTTTGCGTCCATTTTTTAGGCAAGTATTTATTGATCGTATGAATTCCCTCATCGTTGATTGCATAGTACATACATAATTCCCCGTTAGCATCCAGCTCGTAATGAACCTCGTCAATTAGTCCGTTAGCCTGCAAAGACAGCATATGATCCAGAAAGTTTGCTCTTGTAAATTGACGTTCTCCACCATACTCGTTTTTCAAAGCGTCCATTGCATCATTAATATTTGCCTTCTGCACAGTAGACATGAAAAGCAGCACCCGGGAGCGAATCGGCAACAATGGCATTTGCTTACGCCTCCTTCTTCTTGAACAGATCCATTGGATTCATCGAAACTAAAAGCGCGCCAAGTGTAATAATAACTGCGCCGGCAATTATTGTAGGAGTCAACGAACTACCGAGGAAGATAGCAGCAAAGACAACCCCCCACAGTACATAGGTAATGTTGAGCGACATTCCGACGGCAACGCCAACCATACTATTGGCCATATACCACGTCAGGAAAGAGATTGCCGTAAACAGGGCTGCAGCCGCAATAATGAGCATAGGCGATACGGAGCCAAGTACGGAAGTAAAGAGATCTGTCGCGCTGAAGATAGGTATCAGCACAGCAATATATACGAGTCCGGAAACGCCCTCGCGAATGGTAATGGCGATATTGGAATCAAGCATAGACATCCCGAAAGTAGCAAATACGCCTTCCAATCCCCAGCCAAGCGCGGCCACCAGAGCAAAAATAATGCCTAGTGTGAAATTATCCACGCCACCTTCAGGCTTGACATAAGAAATGAGCGCAGCTCCGATAACACAGATGAACATGCCGACGGCCACCCGTTTATCAATTTTCTGCTTAAGGAACATTCGCGCGAAAATAGCACCAAACATCGGACAAAGCGCCGAAATAGGAATAGCCGCCGCTCCAGCCATATCAATTCCAACCAGATAGGCCCCGTTGGCGATTGGACCGCCAAACACCGCGGCAATTGCGACCATCAACCCTGGTATTGTTACCAGACTGCGGCCAATTTCTTTGATCATCCCATTCTTGAAGTTCCAAATCAGAAGCCAGATCGCCGCCAAAGCATCGTTGATCGCCGATGCCACTATAGGCGCAGCAAACGCTCCTACGACCCCCAGAAAAGGCTCCTTCATCATAGCCAGGGCAACGACGGTACTGTAAAGGCCGAACGTTAACCCGGAAATCAGTCCGTAAGCGATTCCATTTCTTCGGAAACGACTGTTCATCTTTTGTTTCAGCATGCCGGCCGAAGCCACTGCTTCCTTCATCATCCATACACCTCTGTTAAGTAGATTTGTCTTCGTAGATGTATCTTCATTGTAAAGCAATGCGGCCATTTCGCCTGTCACTAACCGTACCTCTTATTTGGACTTCCTGAATCACTTTTTTCTTCAATCTGGTACTTTTCGTACTTTTAGGACGACATCTTTAAATAAAAAAACTCCCGCCCGACATTTAGTCGGACGGGAGTTGCCTTGATTCTATCTATTGAAGCGTCTTCACACTCGAGCTAGAACACTTTTTTTGTATTCCTTCGGTGTCATTTTCATTTGCTTATAGAAAACCCGGTTGAAATAAGACGGATCGGTAAAGCCGCATTCTGTGGAGATGCGATAGGCGGGATACCCGGTAGTCTCAAGCAGCTTGCAGGCATGTGCAATCTTGAGCTTGTTCACATAATCCGTATATGTAACGCCGAGCTCCCTTTTGAATATGCGGCTAAAATATTGAGCATTCATGTACACATGACTCGCTACCATTTGCAGGGTCAGCTTATCTTTGTAATTCTGCTGAATATAATCGACGGCTTCTTGAATAAAGCGCTGACATTCTTGAGCGGATTCTATCAGATAAGTTTCTGTTACACCATCTTCTTCTGATTGAGCGGCCCTCTCCAGCCCCTTACGAATCAATTGCCGCAATTTGTCCGGCTTGACAGGCTTAAGCAGATATTCGTGTACCTGCAGACTGATTGCCGCCTGTGCATAGGAGAAATCCGAGCTGGCCGACAAAATCGTCACGGAGGCATTGGGGAGAAAGCGGCGAATTTCCTGCAATGAGGATATTCCGTCCATTTCAGGCAGCATGATATCCATAAAAATAATATCCGGCCGATATTGTTTGGCGAGCTTAATCGCTTGCATACCCGTATCGCAAATAAGCAGCTTATCTTCAACACCCAGAATTTCCTGCGCGATGGATTGAAGAAACTCCAGTTCTATCGGTTCATCTTCAACAAACATAACTACGCTCATTGCATCACCTCGCAATTGGTTGGGTGGGGATGCGGATGTTAACCGTGCTCCCGCTATAATCCGATTTCACAATCGATAACCCATACTCTTCTCCGAAATAACGCTTCAAACGGCTGTCGGTACTCCGGAAGCCAACACCGATTTTGCTGTCCGGCTGATGAATGAGCTTGAGTACCTCCGGTGAGAACCCGTTACCGTTGTCTATAACAGAAATGGTGATATCATTTCTGTACTTTTCGGCAATCAGACGAATGGTTCCCCCGTCCCGCTTAGGGGTAATTCCATGAATGACTGCGTTTTCCACAATAGGCTGAATCACCAAATTCGGAATGCGATAAGCCTTTAATTCATTCGGAACAATGATTTCATACTGCAGGCGATTTTTGAAGCGCGCCTTTTGTATATACAAATACTTCTCAATGTTATCCAATTCGGATGCGATGGTATGAAGCTGATCATCCTGCTTCACATTGTATCGCAGCAAGTCGGACAGGCAATAGATCAATTCCTCCGTCGTATGGGAGTGTTCGAAATAAGCGATGCGGGCAATGGAATTCAAAGTATTGAACAGAAAATGTGGATTGATGACGAGAGACATATTTTTGGCTTCTAAGTCAATCACTTTCTTCTCCAGTATTTCCTTTTCCGCAGACAGACGATTGATAATCCCTGTGTTGTCCTGCGCGCTTTCGGCGATGTCGAGCGCAATATTCCTTGCAATATGATGGCACAGCTGCTCGTGAATATCTGCTTTATCCTTGTCAATGGTTGGAAAAGCTGATATCGCCTTCGCGACAACTTCCAAATCCAGCCCCTTCATTTCAGCCAATTCCGCCGTGTTAATCAGATACTTCTGATATTCCCTCTCCTGGGAATACGCTTGCATCCCCGATATGAAGCCAACAACTTCATCTTTGACCATAATAGGCAGCAAAATATTCTCCAGGCCGTAACAGCAAACAAATCGCCCCTGCTCGCCGGTATTAAAGCGCTTCAAATAATCTGCACAAGGTCGCGTAGGATTCTCCCAACAAAAATGCCTGCAGAAATCAGGGGACGGATTGAACTCTAGCAAAACGTCTCCATTGTGATCGTGCAGCAGCAGCGAGAACTTGGAAAGAGACAGGATGCCGCTGTATCGTGCGTATACTTTGGTTGCGATCGGACTATCGGTTTTCAGCATAATCTCGTTGCACCCTTTCACCGAAAATGAACGGGAAAATAGACGTTACATGCTAAATTTTTCACAATATAATATCTCTATTATAGCAATTTACAAACTGTTTGGAAATAGTTCATCCTCTTTCCTCAAACTCTATTTATAGAAATACACCACTTCGACAAGCTTTCGACAAGCGGATTGTTACAGACAAATATAAAAAGACCAAAACCCGTTTTACCGAGTTTTGGCCCTTTGCAGAACATCGATATAAATTATTGCTTAGCAGCGGGAAGAATAATTTCCACTTCACTGTGAGGACGAGGAATTACATGTACGGATATCAGTTCCCCTACACGCTGTGCGGCTGCGGCACCAGCGTCCGTTGCCGCTTTTACTGCTCCTACATCGCCTCGTACCATTACGGTGACAAGGCCGCCGCCTACCATCTCTTTGCCAATCAGGGTAACATTGGCTGCTTTGACCATAGCGTCCGCT
>NZ_MAIS01000394.1:0-235 GCF_001680695.1 Paenibacillus sp. KS1
CCGCGATCATGCCGTTGCATTCCAGTGCCGCCGCACGCTGCCTTCTTCCGCTTATTGCCTCGCCCGTAGAAAGCGGCGAGATTCGCAGCGAACTGTGCTCCAAATCCTGATCGAACTGTCCCAAATAGTTGAATGAAATGTCAGGATCGCACGCCCACTTTGCCTCATCCGACGCGGACATATATCGCAGGAGGCCGTAGCCGATCCCTTTTTGCGGAATCGCCCGCAGCGTTTC
>NZ_MAIS01000277.1:0-753 GCF_001680695.1 Paenibacillus sp. KS1
CATTTCTCCCTAAAAAGGCTTGAATGACACCGTTTCCCTTTGATATACATCCATTCTCCTATTACTGGTACCATAATGACCTCCTGAATGATACTCACCAACACTCCCACGATGACTCCAAACCCATTGCTTCGCCTGTGAAACGAGATCTTCAATGTCTCAACCAGCTCAAACATGGTCATTGGGGGTGCAGGTGAACAGTTTTTGTTCCGAGGTTTTCCCCCTAAAAGCCGCACGTACTTCCGGCTTAATACACCTACGAAAATAGGCCAACCAGAGATCGTGGGTGCTAACGAACTAACACTTATTACATAAACTTTGTGATCGCAGGCAAAGATGGAGAAACTACCGATATATGATTCGCTGCTAGCTTTATGAAATCTTTATGCTTACTCATAAACGAAGGCGTTTCTTTTATAACTCCTAAACCATCTACTGCTTCGACAAGTTTCTCTTGTTCTACTCCCTTATACTTGCATAAGCGTTTAAAGATTTCGATTAAGTCTTTCCTTACTTGATTATAGATTTCTTTCCGTCTATACTTCGGGGTGAACACAATGTGGTATTTGACATCCACTTTGTGTGCGAAAAACTATAGTTCTTGTTTGCCAACTAAGACCATTCCTTCCACCCAGCCTGAACATCTCAATGTTATCGCATTGGTCTTGGTGGTCAAACCCTTGATCCCTCCACCCGCATAGCAGGTGGTTTTTTTGTTTCGCCCGTTTCACGCTCTCAACTGGCTAAAGCCTA
>NZ_MAIS01000390.1:0-238 GCF_001680695.1 Paenibacillus sp. KS1
TTTATGTTTGGTAAGGCTGGCCTCTATTCAAGATAGCGTAAATGTGATGCAATAGCTTGTTGGCGCAAGCGATCACTGTTACCTTATAGGGCTTGCCTTCTTTCTTTTTTCGCTCATAGTACGATGCTAACCGTCTGTTATTTCCTTGCCGAAGTCCACACTGCACCGCTAGATATAACGATCTACGCAGGCGTTTTGACCCGCGCTTCGTTATTCGGTTACTGCTAGCTGTAAATTT
>NZ_MAIS01000372.1:0-259 GCF_001680695.1 Paenibacillus sp. KS1
GCCACTATAGCCGCTGCAAGCTTTTCTCCAATCCCAGGAATGGATTTCAATAAATCCACTTCTGGTAGCTGAACAGATATCTCCTCCATTTGCTGTTCTAACTGCTTCAATTGGGCTTGAAGTGTTAGAAGCAGCGTAATCATCCCTTTCAGCGCTTCCGTTTGAGAAGGACTTGTCCACTCTTCCTTCCACTTGCCTAATAACTCTTCTATTCGTATAGACTTCTCTCTTATCCAGCTTTGACTGCGAGATCTTCCAG
>NZ_MAIS01000045.1:0-47732 GCF_001680695.1 Paenibacillus sp. KS1
ACAAAGTTACAAAGTTACAAAGTTACAAAGGGTTACGATGATATTGAAGCAGCGTAACCTAACAAAATGAATTAAAAAACTTGTCTATCGGCGAAAAAAACGCTGATCTGACAAGTTTTTTTCGTGTCAAGGACAAAAAATATTTGTCAAAGGAATTTCCGTCTGTTACAATAAATCTAGATTTATTACAACTTTGTCATGAAAGCGGCACTAACTCTTGCAAAATTGTTACTATCGCACGCAGCAATACATAATCCCAAAACCAGAATGCCGAGTTTCCGGGCGGACCGGAAAGCGGGGGAACCAGTTTTTACGGGTGAATTGATCTTGGAACACAGGGATCATAGGGGTCCTTCAACCGAACCCTCCAGCTAACCTCGCAGGCACGGAAGGAGCTTTCCCTTTGAAGAAGAAGCTAGTTACAGCGGTGCTCGGACTGAGCGTTCTGTTTACTTCGTTCAGTGCAGGCAGCACATTCGCAGCATCCAAAATGGACAACACGATTGAAGGTTTGCTTGGCATTTCGTACAAGTATGGTGGTACAACAACGAAAGGCTTTGACTGCTCCGGATTTACGAAGTACGTGTTCAACAAGTTCGAAATTGATCTTCCTCGCACATCTTCGTCGCAATTTGACTCTGGTGAGAAAGTTAGCAAAGACGAGCTTCGTCCAGGAGACCTGGTCTTCTTTGACACAAGCGGCGGCAACGGTGTATCGCATGTCGGCATTTACGTAGGCGACAACAAATTCGCACACGCTTCGACAAGCAAGGGTACACGCATCGACAGCCTTAGCATGGACTACTACGAGAAGCGCTATGTAGGTGCTCGTCGTGTAATGAACGAGAATGATTTTTCTTCTATCGCTACTGAAAATCAATAATATCAATAGTTTGATTGTTTACTGCACTCTTATAATGATATGAACGACTACATAACCCGATGAGAAGCGCTACGCGCCTTTTCGTCGGGTTGTTTCATGTTACCCTCATTATCCGCGCAAATCCAACTTCTTTATCCTATGCATCTCTGCATGTCAACGATTCGTGCTTTTATCTATCTTTACGAAATATTTCTTTTTCGGTTTCAACCTTTCTCATCGCCATTAACGACACAAGGACATGCGCTTGTGCGCATGTCCCGATATCTTGTCTGGATATTCACTATTTTCGCATAGACGCTTCTGATTTACTTGACTGACCCATTCGATTCTTGGAATTTCGCCTTAATCTCTTCTGGTGTGAGCCCATCCGCCTCCGCTCGATGCTTTTCTTCCTCGTGCTGAAGCTGAGTCTGACGATCCTCGACATGCTTCCCATTATTATGATGTTTCTCGTGGAACAGTCGTCCTTTTATGCCTAATTTCTCGCGTAATTCCTGGTGAATTTGCTTGTTGCTCTTGCCTTCTGTCGAAATTCCATGTTTCTTAGCGAGCAATTGAAGTTTCTTCTCGCGCAGCTGCTTCATTTCTGCACGAAGCTCCTTCATTTGTGCCTGTACTTGTTCTAATTGCTTATCCGTCTCCGTGCTCTGCTGATTCGGCTGTACAGCCTGAGATGAAGTGACCACTCGTACAGCAGCTTGCTCTTTGCTCTTATCTGCCGCAGCATCTAGCGAAGTTCTGCTTTGCGCTGCTGCAGGTGAAGCCATCAAGAGAAGCATTAGGCACGTCCACGCTGCTACGGTTGAATTGCGTTTCATAGGTTCCACCTCCTTATGTAAGGGATGGCTATAGTATGTTCGTAATTCCTGAAATGAAACTGAAAATAAGCTAAATATTCACTTAGAGAGTATGGAGCACTTACCCATTTATTTTCTGGATGCTAATTGATCCGACAATTCTCCATCAAGTATCTTCTGCATATATTCCAGCAGCAGTTCTTAATCCAGCCAGCCCTTCTCCCTGGCAGTTCGAATCGCCTCAATGCGCGTACCCGCTCCTACTTTGCTAATCGCATCCGACATATAGTTGCGCACCGTTCCATAGGATAAGAACAATTTGGCGCTAATATCCTGCATGGACAGTCCGTTCTCAGCAAGCAACAGCACTTCCTTCTCCCTCGGGGATAACGGACAAGGGTCTTCCCACGCAGCCAACGTTAATTCGGGACTCATCACCCGCTTGCCTGCATATACCTGGCGAATGGCATCCGACAATTCGTCGCTTGGGCTGTCCTTGAGTAAATAACCGCCTACACTGGATGCCATTGCACGCTGGAGATAGCCTGAGCGAGCAAAGGTCGTCAGCATAATAATCCGACAGTCCAGCCCCTTCTTCTTGACTGCATCCGCGACATCCAGCCCCGTCATAAGCGGCATCTCAATATCCAATACCGCGATATCCGGCTGAAGTTCCTCTATAAGCGACAGCGCTACACTGCCATTCTCGGCCTGTCCAATCACTTCGATATCATCCTCAAGCGACAACAAGGTGGCGAGTGCACTTCGCAGCATCTGTTGGTCCTCTCCTAATATCACTCGAATCATGATGTACCTTTCCCCTTCCCATCGCGGATTACACGCGGAATGATTAACGATAATGCCGTTCCCTTGTGGGCACCAGACTCTATAGCAAGCGTCCCATCCACAAGCTGAAGCCGCTGTTTCAGTCCAGCCATGCCCGTCCCACTTGATTGCTTAAGCTGGTGCTCATCAATTCCGATCCCATCATCTGCAATCTCCAATCGAACCCTTGCCTCTTCCACCTCAACCCGAACCGTGCAATGCTTCGCTCGGCTGTGCCTGACAACATTCGTTAAGGTCTCCCGGAAGCACATGGCGAGAATTGTCTCCTGCAATGCTGATAACGGCAATCGGTTCACAATGCTTGGGCCTGCTGCTGAAGGGCTAATTCCCTCGCTGCGTTCCTGAAATTCCAGCTCAATTCCTGCGGCAGCGCATAGCTGCCTTCCATGCTCATATTCCTCTGCAAGCTTGACGATCTTCATTTCAGTTACGAGTTGACGCATCTGCTTCAGCGCAGCACGCGAGGTTTCCCGAATTTCCCTCGCTTCAGCAATTGCCCGTTCCGGATTACGTGTAATCAGCTTTTCTGTCACTTCACTCTTAAGCGTGATCAAAGACAATGTATGTCCAAGCGTATCATGCAATTCACGTGCAATGCGCTGGCGCTCTTCCTGCTGGGCCATCCGCTCAAGCTGAGAGGTCGCTGCCTGCAATCGTTCCGCCATCTGCTTGTACTGCCCAGCAGCACGCATGATGAATGGCATGACGAGCACACCGAATAATGGAGGGAGAAGCAGCGTATGAAGGGATGACCATACGGTTACTGTATCCAAGCGTTGAGACAATCCAATTACGATACCTACCGCCATAACGGCAGCTGTTCCTAAAATGATTGAGGTCTTCTGCCTGCTTATCATCTGCGCGATCATGAACACCATATAAGCATACATAGGGTGATAGAAAAGGATGAATACGAGAATAATTACAGCCTGAGCAGCCAACCACAGCAATGCCTGCTTCTCGTGCCGATACTGCATCCAAAATGCAATCACTAGAAACAGAAGCAGCGTGAACCCCACCAATAACTTGGTCGGAGTCTCACGCAGCAGGAAAAAGATAGGCACGCATAAGTTGACGAGGGAGATGTAAGGCTCAGCTCCCTCTTTTTCGGGAAATAATCTCTTCTTGACTACGTTCACTTACATCGCTTCCCGTCTGTTAAAGATATAACTCGATATTACCATGAAGATCATGCCACAGCCCAGAAGAATTACCCAATCCAGCAGGGCAGGACTTCCCCCAGCGAGCATATTCCATGCACCATGTGCATAGCGGTAGGATGGCAGCCATTCTCCAATAACTTGCATCCAGCTTGGCAATGTCTTCAGCGGCATCCACAAGCCTCCCATGATGGCAAATCCCATGAGCAAAATGTTCGCGACCGCAATGGAGGCATCCGCGCTCTTCATCGTTCCTAAAATAGAGCCAATCGCTAGGAATGGAATGCTTCCAAGCCACAGCCACAATCCGCATGTCACCCATTGTACAGCCGTCAGCTCAATGTGATAGGCAAAGTAGGCTGCAGGGAAAATGATGAGAATGACAAGCAAATGAACCAACATATGCGATACGATCTTAGCGCCAATCCATACCGACGGAGATAGTGGTGTCAGGCGAAGCAGACGTGTCCATCCATCACGACGCTCGTAAGCAAGGCGAATACCGAACTGGCTCATTGCCGTGCCGATCAGGCTGAAAGCTGTCATAGACATAAGTGAGAAGGCGCCATAGGTGGTCGATTCAATTGACTTAGATGCGCCATTTAAACTAGCGAATAAGAAATAGAAAGCGATTGGCATGACGAGTGAGAACAACAAGAAGAAAGGACTGCGCATAATTCGTAAACTTTCTGCTTTGATTTGTGCTTGTAACATCGATCAGTTCCCCCTAATATGTGATGATTAAGGCACTCTCTGCCTCTATCTTTTATTTTCAGTCCTCAACTATACGCTTGCTTGAGTACGTGCAGCTTCATGAGATTTTGTTATTGATCGGAAAGCATCCTCAAGCCTAGCGGATTGGATATCAATATCGCTGACTCCCCAACCAGATTGCAAGAGTACGGACAACACTTCGTCTGTACTGCGGACGTGAAGTCGAATCCGACCTGATGCACGTTCGACCTTTACGACTCCCGGAAGCTGCATCAGCGCTTCGTCCTGCTGTTCGACTTGAAGACGGAAGGACACCGTCCGCAGCGCTGTTTGTGACTTGAGCTCCTGTGAGGTTCCACTGGCCGCTACCGTACCTGCCGCAATGATCGCGATATAATCCGCCACTGCATCTGCTTCCTCCAAGTCATGTGTCGTAAGCACAACCGTCCGTCCATCGTTCGACAGAGCGCGAACCGTATCCCAGAAGCGACCACGCGCTTCCACATCCATGCCGACCGTCGGCTCATCAAGCAGGACAAGCTCTGGATTGCCAGCTAAGCTCTGCGCGAAGGCCAATCTGCGCCGTTGTCCACCGGATAACGATGTTGCGCGCCGCTTCGCTTCTCCGTGCAGACCTGATAGGTCAAGCAGTCTGGACAGTGGGAGTGGGTTGCGATAGTAGCTGCGGAACAGATTCAATACCTCTGCAACATTCAAGCCATCAGGAGCTTTCACATCCTGCATGAGCGCCCCTACTCTGTGCCGCAGTTCCCTTGTGCCTGCGGGCTGGCCAAGCACCTTAATCTCGCCTGATGTCGGCTTTTGCAACCCAAGGATCATGGAAATCGTCGTTGTCTTACCCGCACCGTTCGGGCCGAGCAGCGCGCTGATCTGTCCGCGCTCGAAGCGAAGATCGATATGGTTCACGGCGTGGAAGTTGCCGAATTGCTTGACTAGGTTCGTACATTCGATTGCGTATGTCATCTATAATCATCCTTCGTCATTAAATTAGGAATCGTATGTGGTTCTGTGATGTGGTCATTCTGTTATGTACAGCTTTCGGCTAATTAGTTCAATCTTTCGAGATAAGCTGAACGATGCTGCGCTGCTCAATCTCGGTTGTCCGTTGCCGTATCGCTTATGTTTGTATTGTACGGCAGGCACGCTTGAGCCAGTTAGTGTACGATGTCACCAACTACATATGACAAATGTCAGAAATGAGGTGGCAGTATTCGAATTGCTGCGAGCCTCATTTTCTTCAAGGCCACTTTATAAAGCAACCATTTATCCTGTGCCATAATTTTTGCAGCCCCGTCACAAAACGGCATGTCTGTCCGTTGTATAGGCAGAAAAGGAGAGATAGCATGAAAAAGATGTGGAAGCTAGGAATTACACTGATACTGATCATTCCTTTGCTTAGCGGTTGTTACGGGGAACAACAACAAAATGAGAACTTGGAAAGTGGAAAAATCAAAGTCATGTACCATGATGAACCGTCGTTCTATAACGATTACGGGAATCTCTTCAAGATGAAGAACCCAAAAATCGAATTCGATATCATTAGCATGAATAACGTGCTCGCAAATCGCGAGCAAAATGGCGCTTGGGACGATCATGCAGAATTGAAAAAATTAATTGAGACATACAAACCTGATGTGCTGCTGCTAAACGAGAATTTGTTCGAAGATTATGCGCGGCAGGGACGGCTGTACGACATCGAAACTATGATTGCGAAGGACAAATTCGATATCGACGCAATTTCTCCCGGACTTATCGAAATGATTAGAGGGAAAGGAGATGGCAAGTTATACGGATTAGCTCCGTCTTTTTATGCGGATGTCCTATATTTCAACCGCGATTTGTTCAAGCAGCATCATATTGATATGCCGACGAACAAGATGACCTGGAAGCAATTGTTTGAACTGTCGAGAAGATTCACCAACACGGGCACTGGCGAAAAGAAAATAGTTGGATTATATCAGGACTACGGTGTGGAGCAGATGTTACAGGAGATCGCGTCTTCCTCCGGGTTACGATTACTCGATGCAAAGGCAGACAGGCTGCTTATCAACTCAAACGGTTGGAAAGAAGCAATCAAACTCGTAACAAATGCCGTACGCGATAAATTTATCTACCTGCAGGCTTCAAATCAAAATAGTGAGGAGATGGCTGAAGCCTTTTATAGAGATCAGGCTACGATGACAATCAATGGGCCTTGGCTTACAAAAGAATTGAAAGCACGAGCTCTCTTCGACAGTGCATCGAAATCGTTCGAATGGGATATCGTCACAATGCCTGTTGACCCTTCCTCCCCAGATGAATCGGCAAATGTACATGTCTCGGAAATTTATGCGGTATCCGAAGACTCACCAAATAAGCAGGCGGCCTGGGAGTTCGTCAAGTTCGTAAATAGCGCGGACATGGCTTCGGCCGCTTCACGGACGGCAAATGGAAAATTGCCTGCACGCCCTGGTGTGCTCAAAGATATTGAAGGCAAAAGCACAGAACCTTTCTATCTGCTTACGCCCAAAACAACGCCTTCTTTTGAGGAATCTCTAGGCAGTACAGCCGCTTCTAAAGAGTTCAATCAATTATTCCAACCTGTCTTATCAGAGGAACTGCAAGCGATTATTGATGATAAGCAGACCGTCGAGGAAGCGATAGCCGTGTTGGAAGTGAAGGGACAAGAAGCACTGCAGAAAGCAAAAAGCAAAAAAGCCGAAAAATAATGTACTGAAAAAGTGCTCTTATCACCCGAAAGTGAAGTTATACAATAAAAAGGTGTTATTAAGCCGGGCTGTATGAAAGGAGGATCCATACGGCTATGCCATCCAGCTCAGAATATCAAACTGTTGGGACTTTAGAACATGCCATTGCTCAAGTCAAGTGCGGAGATAAAGAAGCGTACACCTTTATCATCCATCGATTTCAGAAACAAATTTATTTATATTGCTACTATTTGTTGGGCAGCAAGGAAGAAGCCGAGGACGCTGTTCAGGACATATTTATTAAAGGCTTTCAACGTATACACCTTTTCGAGCCTCAGGTATCTTTTTCAGCCTGGATATATAAGATCGCCTACAATCATTGCTTGGATATTTTGAACCGTAGAAGCAGGCTCCGAAAAATACTGTCCCTGCTGAAACGAGATCAAATCAATGATCAAGAACTTCCGTATGGAGATCTGGTTTATCAATTGCTGGACAAGCTTTCTGCAGAAGAGCGGCATATTTTGTTGTTAAGGGCCGTGGAAGAATATAGCTTCGATGAAATTAGCGAGATTATGGATTTAAAGCCATCGACAATTCGCAAAAAATATGAACGTTTGCGGAAAAAGCTGCTTCGCTATCAAGCCAATCCATTCACAGAGGAAGGAGGTCTTCATAAGCATGTCATCAAGCCATCGTAACGGTGTAGATAGTGAACAATTAGAGGCATGGATTCGCCAGACGCCGACAAATCCTGATTTTACGGGGCAAATTATGAGCCGATTGGACACTGGGTCTCTATTTGTTGATGCCTCACGTACAACACGTCGTAGTACAGCAGTTCGTTCCATTGTCACATCGATTGCTGCAGCAGCCGCAGCATTCGTCTTATTAATAGGGGGCTCCTTTCTGTCTCCCACGGTAGCCGAGTCAATGAGACATGTGCCGGGCGTGAGCAGTCTTTTTCGTTTTGCGGGAGATTTAGGTCTGCAGGCGGCCGACGAAAAAGGACTTGTCACCTCATCTGAGCAGAGCCTAACCCATCATGGTTTGACACTTTCGATTCCGGTAGCAGCCTATGACGGAGTACGAGTGGCAGTTGGTATTGAACGATCGAGCCTATCAGGGTTGCAGGAGAGCAGTAGCCGCAATACCTTGATGGAATCTTTGAGTGATATTCAACTCCTTATTGATGGAAAAAGTATTGCCGACTATGCATACAACCAGCACTCGGTTGGCATCATTACTGTCCCAGGGGAAAATGAAAATTCGGCAATCCTTATGTTCTCTGATATGCGAAATCAAGAAGGAATATCCTTGCCCGACAAGTTCGATTTAACGGTAAAGCTTACCGTGTCAGACATACAGGAGCCCTATCAAATGACGATTCCCGTTTCCATGCAAACAAATGATTCAGTCGTCATGAAGCCAAACATTTCGAAATCTAGCAGTCCATTCACCATTAAGTACAATAAAGTAGAATTGACGCCGGTTACGACGAGTCTTGCTGCAAGGCTGGAAATATCGAAAGACGATCCGCTTACGGCCAACGATCTACCGTTTGGATTCGAAATCTACGATGATAAGGGGCGCACAGTCAAATTGCTAAACGGTTCAGGACTGCATGAGGATAACGGGAAAACGATCCTGTTCAATTTGCTTTATCAGCCGTACGACCCTATTCCTACGTCTATTACGATCAAACCTTATATAAGTCTTATCAACCACCATGATAAACCCCAATTCAAGCTTGGAGCAGACGGCCAACCACTCATCAAATATATCCCCGAGCTCGAAGTTACATTACCCGTTGAAATTTCAAAATAAAAAAGGAGAGAGCCCCACTGCTCTCTCCTTCCATCCTTATTTCATCCATTTATTCGGATTTCGAGTTTTCATTCCAATAATGACTGTCTGGATAAATACGTTTGCCGAAAATTGCAGAGCCCACACGTACCAGCGTTGAACCTTCCTCGATTGCCGTCTCGAAGTCTCCGGACATCCCCATCGACATAACTTCCATGCTGACATTCGGCAATGCAAGCTCCTCTGCTTCACGACGGATATTTTGCAGCAGCTTGAAGCATTTGCGCACCTTGTCTTGATCGTCAGTGAACAGCCCAATTGTCATGAGCCCCTTAATGCGGAGCGTGTCCAACTTGGCTACCTCTTGAATTAATGCGAGTGCATCCTCTGGGGCAGCACCGAACTTGCTATCCTCATACGACGTATTCACTTGGATAAGGATATCTATCGTGCGGCCTTCCTTTTGCAGCCGCTCATGGAGTGCCGTAGCCAGCTTCATGCGGTCAACGGATTGAACGCATGTTGCGAATTTGAGCACATCCTTGACCTTGTTTGTTTGCAAATGGCCGATAAAGTGGAAGTCTAGCGACGGATTAGCCGAGGTAAGCGGCTCCCGCTTCTGCAGCCCTTCCTGCACTTTATTTTCCCCAATTAAGTTCTCCCCTGCATCCAATGCCATCTGAATTCGTTCAACCGGAACTGTCTTCGTAACGAGCATCAGCTTCACTTCCTCGGGATTGCGCCCACTGCGCTTGCACGCCTGCTCGATACGCTCACGAATCACTCGTATGTTATGTTCAATATCGTTTAGTTGCATCGTTATCACCACATTATTTTAGTATTTATGTCCATTCTAGCATACCTGTTCGGGTAAGGCTGTCACCTTCTGCACAATATAACGCTGAATCCGGCACCTCCCTTTCCATTTATTAGTTTCAACCTCTTGTGTTGATTTTATTTCCCTTATATATTAATATCGTAATATAACGATATAACGATTTATTAAGTGCATGAGGATTTATTAAGTGCATGAATTCATGCACAACATGAACCATTCCATCTGTTCACTTTCCTACAAATCAAAGGAGACATGATATGAATAACGACTATGAACGTTTTAATGATACTGCCGAGCTGTTAAAGGCTCTGGCACATCCTGTTCGCCTCTGTATCGTGAAGGGGCTGCTGGATAAGGGAAGCTGCAATGTATCCTTCATGCAGGACTGCCTAGGCTTGCCGCAATCGACGGTATCCCAACACCTGCAGAAGCTGCGCAGCATGGGCATTGTAACCACACATCGCAACGGCCTAGAAGTGAACTATCGGGTAGAGAACGAGAAGGTAAAACAGCTCGTTGAAGCTTTTTTCGGGGAGGAGACATCATGAGCAAAAAGGTACTGATCGTTGGAGGAGTAGCTGGAGGGGCTTCTGCCGCAGCACGTCTGCGCAGACTGGATGAGGATGCCCACATCGTCATGTTCGAGAGGGATGCTTATGTATCATTCGCCAACTGCGGGCTTCCCTACTATATCGGAGATACGATTCAAGACCGCAACAAGCTGTTCGTACAAACACCAGAAGCAATGCACCGCCGGTTCAATATCGATGTGCGCGTGCACAGCGAAGTCATCGGCATTGATACGCAAGCAAAAAAGGTACGGGTACGCAGCAAAGAGAAAGGGGAGTACGAAGAAACGTATGATTCCCTAATTCTGTCCCCTGGTGCGAAGCCGGTACGTCCGCCGCTTCCGGGTATTGAGAGCGAGCGAATTTATACGCTTCGCAACATTCCGGATACGGATCGCGTGAAGACGCGCGTCACAGAAGAAGGCGCACGTTCTGCTGTCGTCATTGGCGGTGGATTCATCGGGGTGGAGATGGCCGAGAATTTGCGCGAAATTGGGCTGGATGTCACGTTGGTGGAGGCTGGACCAGCGATTCTTGCTCCATTTGACACAGAAATGTCCGGTATTCTGTCTAAGGAGATGGAGCAGCACGGTACATCACTTATTGTGAATGACCGCGTTCAATCATTCCGTGATACGAACGGCGGGATTGAAACGCAGCTGGCCAGCGGCAAAGTGCTCACAAGCGACATGGTCATTCTTGCAATCGGGGTAGTGCCTGACACGGGCTTTATTCGGGACAGCGGCATTGAACTGGGACCACGAGGTCATATCATCGTGAATGATTTTTTGCAGACCAATGTAAAGGACATTTATGCCGTAGGAGACGCGGTTGAGGTTGTCGATTTCGTCAATGGGACGAAGACAGTGATCCCGCTCGCAGGGCCAGCCAACAAGCAAGGGCGCATCGCAGCAGACAATGTGAGCGGAATTGGCACTGCCTATAAAGGCTCGCAAGGCACATCTATCCTGAAGGTGTTCGGATTAACGGGTGCTGCAACAGGGAATAACGAAAAAACATTGCAACGATTAGGGTTGCCATACAAAGTTACCTATGTGCATCCAAATTCCCATGCCGGGTACTATCCAGGTGCCAAGCCAATGACAATAAAGCTGATCTTTAATGAGGAAGGCAACGTACTAGGCAGCCAGATTGTCGGCTATGACGGCGTTGACAAACGGATGGACGTCATTGCTACGGTTATACGCTTAGGCGGCACCGTCACCGATCTTACGGAGCTTGAATTGTCCTATGCACCACCGTATTCTTCCGCTAAAGATCCCGTGAACATGGCCGGGTATACTGCCGAGAATATATGGACAGGAGCTGTGAACGCGTTTACGCCTGCCGATCTGGAACAGCGCGACCCACAAACTACGATGCTTGTTGACGTGCGTACGGATATGGAGCATCAGAACGGTCATATTCCTAACTCCCTGTCTATTCCTGTAGATGAACTAAGAAGCCGTCTGAATGAGCTCGATCGGGAGAAAGAAATATGGGTCTACTGCCAAGTTGGTTTGCGCGGTTATACGGCGTCACGCATTCTAAGTCAGCATGGCTTCAAGGTGAAAAACTTAACGGGTGGATATAAGACATACCAGCATGCACAATATACCCCTGGACAGGTTATGCCGCCTGCCAGGCCAGACCAAGACACGACTGGCAATCCAGTAAAAGAGAGCAACGAACCGAAAGATGCGTATTATTCCTTCGATCGCACCCTGGACGCATGTGGATTATGCTGCCCGGGGCCGCTCATGCAAGTCAAGCAGCAGATGGATGTGATGCAGGAAGGTCAAGTGCTGAAAGTAAATGCATCCGATCCCGGCTTCTATGAGGATATTCAAGCTTGGGCGGGCATGAGCAAGCAGGAGCTGCTGCATGTTCAGAAACACACGGATGGGACGATTGAAGCCCATATACGCAAGCTGCCGCCTACCTCCCCCACGGAGGATTTGCAACAACCAGACAATCGCAGTGTGTCATCGGATCGCAGTACCATGGTCGTGTTCAGCGGCGATCTCGATAAAGCAATTGCTTCCTTCATTATTGCGAACGGAGCTGCTGCTTCGGGAAAGAAAGTGACTCTGTTCTTCACCTTCTGGGGTCTGAATATTTTGCGCAAGCCGAACAAGGTTCCCGTTAACAAGAGCTTCATCGGCAAAATGTTCGGTGCGATGATGCCACGAGGAAGCAAGAAGCTGGGCTTGTCGAAGATGAACATGATGGGCATCGGGCCAAAAATGATTCGCTCGGTGATGAACAATAACAATGTATCTTCGCTAGAAGAGTTGATTGAATCTGCGATCCAGCAGGGTGTCGAAATCGTCGCTTGCCAGATGTCGATGGATGTCATGGGCATCGCCCATGAGGAGCTTATCGACGGCGTTACCATCGGCGGCGTAGGCTACTATTTAGGCAAGGCTGATCAATCAGGCATTAATTTGTTTATTTAAAAATAAATACACAACATCAAAAAGCCATAGAGCGCTGCCTTCCCACAGGCAACCACTCTATGGCTTTCCTCATTTATCTTTAATCGTACCTATTCGGTGACCAGGTTCATCCCTGCATCGCATCGTATTCACTGCGCACTAAGCCATAAATGAGTTCATCGTGATACTTCCCCTTCGTAAAGACCATATCTCTCAGTCTTCCTTCCTGCTGGAACCCTAGGAGCTCGTGCAGCGCAATTGATGCCTCGTTGTACGCATATACATGCGCAATCACCTTGTGATAACGCAGCTCTTCGAAATAGTAACGCAGCAAAACCTGAACCGCATCCGATGCATAACCTTTGCGCCAATGCTCCCGGAAGATCGATACGCCGTACTTGAACGTGCCATTCCGCTTATCTACGCCATGCGTGTTCATTCCGCCTACCATTTCACCCGCAATCGTCTCAATGGCAAACCGAAACTGATCGCCTTCCGGCACTGCAGCCGCCCGCTGTTCCGTCCATATCCGCGCACCCTCTTCGGATCTTGGAAAATGAACCTCATCGCATAATCGTGCAGTTTCCGTATCATAGTCATTGTTGTGGAATTTCTCCCAATCGCTTGAGACTATGGCGCGCAATCTTACTTTTTTTCCTTCCCAAATATGAAATACCATATTCGCTCCCCCTCAATATGTGGTGTTCACTTACTCCCTCATACGAGGGCGGAGATCTTGAGCGCGGATCGACCGTATCCCTCTCGACAACTACATCGTTCTCATTCCTTTCTTAGTCATGGATTATATCATGCCCTTGCGTATTTGGTAAATTAATGAAATGTAATATCTTTGATATCTCATCCTTACAGTGGGATGTGAACAGCATCGCTTATCTAAGGGAGCGCCCATTACGGGAACTACCTCCTCATCATCTTGTTTTTGTACGTGCTGCTTCGGTCTGTCTTAGCCTCTCTCCAGTGTAAATTCCGGATTGTCCCCAAGATTTTGTTCCATCTTCTCGAAAGGTTGCCCCTTTAAGTAATGGTTAAAGAAATCAAGCGAGTATTCGTTAATGAGGCGATGTACAGGGCGTAAATTTACCCCTTCAGCCTTCTCGAGTAGAGGCGATAGCAGATAGAAGTCGCAGAAGGCTAAATGATCCATGTTTTTAATTTTCATCCAGTAGTTCCCGCCTGCTGCAACATGCTTGTATCGTTCAAATATGTCACCAAAGTACTTGTATAAAGCTTTTCTCGTTGTACCTTGGGCGGCTGCTAGCTGGTTTGCACCGGCAAGCGTTCTATCCGCACTCATCATCAACAGCGGCTTCTTCACCCCGCCTTCCGGAATCCGGAGCTGACCAAATAAGCCGCCGTCCAAATTAATAGCTGCCTTAATTCTTGCGTCTGACATCAGCATTTGAACACTCGTTGCTCCACCGTAGGAATGACCGAACATACCGACGTTCTTCATATCCATTCTTCCTGTAAAGCGATGGTCTGGATCACCTTTCGTCAGCTTCTCCACTTGATTGAGTACGAATTTGGCGTCCTCCACCCATACCTTGTTCAGTTCATCCAAGTGCTCAACTGACGGATCCTGGGGAATAAAATTCGCAACGCGGCCATCATCGAACACCGATGCAATGCTATTATATGTGTGATCAATACCCACAACGATATACCCATAACTGACTAATTGTTCGATCTGGAAGGTGTTATGGCTCTTGTGCCCACCCATTCCGTGAGAAAACAGAAGTACTGGATAAGCAGCTTCTTTACCAGATATCTCGGCATTTCCGATCGCATGTGTCCTGACGAATTTCATGCTTGTAAAAAACATTTTAGGCATATCGAAAGTTTGGCTGTACGCATTTACGAACACATCTGGATTAGGTACATAGGGTGCGGTTTTCCCCTGTGCACTCGAACTAGCTGGATACCAAATTTGCACCATCAGTTCGCGCTTGTCGCCCTTTGCTGGGGTAAGTGTTTCTTCACGCCGCTCATCCTTCCAATCATACGTTACTGTCCCAATCTTATACGGACCTGTAGGTTCTTCGAATGTGAACACCGGGAACAAGAGAGGCAGAAACACAGTGATGAGGGAATATAGCACTGCCAGCATAGTTAGAAGAATTTGCTGAACCTTGGATTTATCCCCCTTAACTTCCTTCGATCTGAAGAGATATCGTGCTGCAAGGATACAGATCGGCAGAAACGTTATCACATAGGCCGGAACCATCTGCCAACGCAGTCCCTCAACGAGTCCATGCAGCAGCACGAATACGGCAGATATGATGAAACTAATGAACAGCATTTGCTTTGTCTTGTTCCTTGCAAATAGCAGCCAACCAAGCAACAACATATTAATAACGACTGACAACAGTTCAAACGATCTCATAAGAATTGAACCTCCCCATTTATAGCTTACAGCGGTTAATTTCAACATTAGATCCGTCTGTAAGGAGACATTCAAAACTTATTAATTTATTCGTCATCCTTAACAAAATGAACTCTGCTCGGATTCTTAATGATACATAAATTTGAAATAATGGTGAATCTTATTTAATTTTCTGTCATGTTTGCCCTTCGGACTTTCCATATTCCCGAATTCAAAGAACTTCACTTTTTTGATACCCACATACTGAAACAAAGCCCTTTTCATCAACACTTTATGTACATTGCGATAAAAGAAAAACGGATACAGGGTAGGACCCTTCATTGTAGATATACAAACAACCGATTTCCCTTTCAGCAGCCCTTCAGGCAGTAAGCCCCCGTTGTCTCGATAGGCGAAGTCAGAAGCAAATAACTGATCAATGTAGCCGAGCAGCATCGCAGGCGGACGCAGCCACCAGATCGGATACACAAACACCAACTTATCCGCCCAGCGTATCTGCTCACGATACTTCTCCAGGGTCGGATCGAGGTGCATATCTCTCCTCCGCTTCGTCTTGTGGAACACAAGTACTGGATCAAAGTCCTCTTCATATAAATCAAGAACCTGAATTTCTTCCACGTTCTTATTCTCTGTACATCCTTGTATGACTTGTTGTAAAAAGGCGTAACTCAAACTACTATGATTCGGATGCGTATATACGATTAACACCTTCATCTTCCCACCACCATTTAGTTATCATTTGATAACTAAATGATACCAACCTGCCCATATAGTTGTCAAATGATAATTGTTTATTGATAATTGATTTGTTATCGTGTTCAGGTAAGAGGTGATTTTGTGGACAAGAAAGCTCTGTTTCATCAATTCGTGAGCTTTACAACCTCCGTGCACGAAGTGACGCATGAATTAACGAGGGACATTAAGCCAGAGGATATTACACCCGTTCAATATCGTATTTTGGAATATATCGCGGTCAGCCAACCTGTTACCTTAAGCCAAATTAGCGATTGCATGCACATGTCTATGCCAAATACGAGCCGAGAACTGAAGAAATTAACGGAAAAGAACCTATGTGAAAAGCTAGAGTCCACGGATGATCGACGCAAGCAGCTGATCCAACTTTCGGAAGCTGGACAAGCCATGATGGATGAGGCTTTTGGGCGGATTAGCGAGCGTTTCTTCGAGCGAATTAAGAATTCCTCAGAAGAAGACTTGAAGGACATACAGCGGGCATTAGAGATTCTCCAATCCCATGTGTTCGATGTCAAGATGTAAGCCACAACACAGCTTTTGTGAATAGGAGCAGATACAAACTTGGTTTCTAGTATAGAAAAAGACGAAGGAACACGCCATGTAGCGCCTGCCTTCGTCTTTTCCTTTTCAATCACCTAAAATTGTATCCTTGTACATATTCACCTGCTCGATCATATGACCGATATTGCCTTCTCCTGCATACAAGGTCATATCGAAGAAATCGTGGGTCAGCTCCGACCAGTACAATTCATTCTCATCGCCATGAATCGAGACGTCATGCTTCAACTTGCCCACATAGACTTCCACATAACATTTTTGATAGTGGTACGTGAAGTCCATCAGGTGGTGCAGCGTGATATCCCCTTTGGAAATGCTCGTCTCTTCCGCCAGCTCTCGATAAGCACTTTCGATCCCTGCTTCGCCAGCCTCTATTTTACCGCCGACTAGATTACTTAGTCCTTTGTACGGTTCTTTTAATCGTTTGCACATCAATAATTTGTCGAGTTCTTTATTGTAAACCATGATGACATTATAGCCCTGCATCTCTTCATCTCCCGATTCACAATTAACAAAAAATGGATCTCGAAAAGTATCGAGACCCTATTCAACATCATAGCAAACCGGTCATTATAAGTCTATATTTTTTTGGGTTTTCGTGTAAAATTCTCCTCTGTAAGATGAACCCAATCATGCAGGAGGATGCACATGATTCCAGAACGTCTATCTGCCTATACCAACAGAATCCCTTTGCTAGCTGAAGTAACCGAGTGGGCACTTTTACGAAAGTGGGCGCTATCCGAAGTGTATCGCATCACTTTACGTACAGGTGAAACTCGCATATTGAAATGGGGCGGCAAAGAAATGGCTCAAGAAGCCGCCAATTACCGTCGCCTCGTGAAACCTTTGCACATATCAGCCCCTCGCATTTTTGAATATTATGAATCGGAACGCAGTGCGGTCATGATTATGGAGGATGCTGGGCAGTACAATTTGGAGCAGCGTCCCAGCTCAGCGCTCTTTCTGGAAGCTGCAAGAGCGTTAGCCAGAATTCGGGATACAGCTGCAATGCATATCAAGCAGAATATTCCGAGCAGTCTCATTCATCAATGCACCGAGACAGCTGCCGATTTCCTGTCGCTTGCGAAGGATCTCCTTCACTCGCCTCGTCTAGCTAGCCATCCTGCCCTCGGCAAACTGCAGGACATATTGCCGCAACAGCTGGAGAGACTGTATCGCACTCAGCCCCTTACACTCGTACACCATGATTATCATGCAAAGAACTTGCTCATTCAGGGGACACAGATTATGCCGATTGACTGGTCGATTTCGTATCTAAGTCCCCATTTAGGCGACTTGCATTGTCTCATTGATGAAGCTCGAGAATATAGTCATGTCCCTAGGGAAGAGATGTTGTCCGCCTTCCATAGCGCAATGGAGCAGAATTGTTCGATGGATCAGCTTGAATGGCAGGTGAACGTCGGCGGGGTATGCTGGCTTGTAAAAACGCTGAAATGGCTTGTGTATGGCGGAACCGATACAATCCCAGGTTCAGATGCGTGGATTCCGGATTTGATGGATGAGCTAGAGCTTCTCGTGAATAGAATAGAGCAGCCTCCTGGGCGCTTAGTCTAAAACATATAGCCTAAAACCTGCGTCTCAGGCTATACTGTACTCATTCATATGGAATAAACGGAATCTATAGTTATGAAGGGGGAACCAATATGAAAATCGGCATGATCGGTATCGGTGATATCGCACGCAAAGCATACTTGCCTGTACTAGGAACCCGATCGGATATTGAACTGTCCATTGCCAGCCGCAATCTAGAAGTGGTCGATGAAGTTGGTCGGCAATATCGTATTCGCAACCAATTCTCTACCGTGCAGGAATTGATCTCATCTAACATCGATGCCGCTTTCGTACATACTTCAACGGAATCACATGTAGATATGTTGCGTCAGCTTATCACTGCGGGAATTCATGTATTCGTAGACAAGCCCATCGCCTATACGCTGCATGAATCGGAGGAAATCGTTTCTCTGGCTCAACAGCATAACGTGCAGCTCATGGTCGGATTTAACCGTCGGTTCATGCCGATGTACAAAAGCGCAAAAGAAACCATTCCGGCAATCGAAACTGCCTTCATGCAAAAGAATCGGATCGGCCCCTTGTCGCCAATCCGGCAGACGGTTTTTGATGATTTCATCCACGTGGTAGACACGCTGCTGTACTATGTAGGCGAACCAGAGACGATTACGGTCAACGGCAAGGTCGAGGATGGCTTATTGCGTTACTTAGTCCTTAACTTGGTGGGCAAGAAGACGACCGGGCTCGCAATGATGCACCGACAAACGGGGGTAACGGAAGAACGACTGGAAGTCATGGGATGTCAGCAGAAGATCGTCGTCCATAATTGCGTTCATACGACAACGTATATAAACAACACCGAACAGCAGTCCTCATTCGGGGATTGGACTCCTGTTCTCTATCGCCGCGGGTTTGTTGATATGATCGACCATTTCATCAGCTGTGTGAAAAGCGGAGACGAGTTTCTATCCAGTGGAGCGAAGTCACTGCTGACTCATCGCATCTGTGAAGATATCACGCAACAATTAGAGATATTATGATTCCCCTTTGTACCTGTAGCATCAACTGACGCATGAACTTATATGTTGAGTGACAACAGGGAACCCGTTGGCCCCTTAGGTTAAAAACATACTATACGAAGCAGTAGCAAATCTGGTGTTGAGCCATTTCACATCCACCTTACTCGTGTGTAGTCTCGACAACTACATGTTATGTAAGAGATATGAACATGGCTCTTTTCGCTGCCTTCCTTCCTATTCTTATTCATACTGCAATACATCCATCATTTAGTAGGAATATGACCAGACGCCAGATTCACGTACCTCAAATCAGCTTTGCAAGCCCAACCGCAACTTAAAGGTCACCCAATTTCCAATCCAATAATGGAATTAATACCTATTTATGAACCTGATGTTGAAAAGAATTTATCTAAACTTCTTTGAAAATTGTCCTGTATGGAAATTATGGTAATAAATGGCTTCATTTCAATCGCCGACTGTAATATATTTGGTTATAACTGCCGATAGACGATGTAGATAATGGACAATTCATCCTCCATGGCAGCTCCATCTCTTCTGAACAATAATCGGGGAAATCGAAAGATGGCATACCTTTGTATGCGGGACTAGGGTAGCAGAATGGCTTTAAAAAAGAAAAGATATGAAATGGGGTCATGAGAAGTGAACGCTGTCAAAGTAATCGTCGCCCTGGTCGCAAGTATTGTGGCTGGAGGCGCTTATGCCTGGGTAACTAACCAATGGTCAGATCTTGTCCCGGTATACCCGTTAATTCTAGCTGGATTGCTGTATCTGCTTATGATATGGGTGTCCAAAAAGAAAAGCACCGCTGTCTTGCTCGGTGTCCTGCTCGGCATTGCAGCCATTGCTGCTAATCTGTTCACTGGCATGGAGCTATTGAAAAAAGATCTCCAGACCGATCTGACAGAAGCAGGCATCCTCACTGGTAGCGATGCGGAGATTAAGAGTGCGGTCAATGAATTCCTTGATAAACACTTGATGGAAACGACTGGATACAAAGGCATCGTCGGGTATACCATCAACCTGACGAGTGGCGAGATCACAACCAAGACCGGAAAGACCGTCGGTGATGAGGATGAGTCGTCTCCAGCCGGAGTAGTCTTCCAGGTAGCTAAGTTCGGGATTATACTGCTAGGGCCGGCCATTATGGGCTGGAGAAGAAAAGAAGAAAATCAAGAAGAGATTGCCGGCGCTGAGGTATCCAACAACGCCTAATCGTTCCGACAGCCCTATTGACCAGAGCGTCTATCCAATATAACGCTCTGGCCGATTCCCCTACACCTGAATAAGGTGCGAGACGGCCTTACACATGAGGCGAGATTTGTCATGTCTATCATAGCGAGCTGCCTCGGCAGCGCGGCAGCAATACGTTTAGCGGTGGAGCTATATACTTCACCGCTGCTTCGTATGCCGGTTACACCCATCTCTCCCGATATGTAATTTTGACTTACTCCGTCGTCATCATACTATTCGCTCGCTCCAAAATATCAAATAACGCCTCGTTGAATATCTCCTTTCGTTCAAGCATGGCAATATGCCCCGCATCCGGAATGGAGTAAAATTGCTTGAGCGGTGCTTTAATGGTCGAATAGAATTCCCGTGCCAGCGGATAAGGTGTTTGCCAGTCCCGCTCGCCATGTATATAAAAAACAGGGACTTGGAATGCAGCACCCATCGACGCCAAATCGAACGACTCCATTAAATACTTCCAAATATGACGTTGTCCATCTCCAAATGCCCCAGAGATAAAGAAATAGCGCATATCCTTGAATGTATAAAATGGAGAGCTTAAAGCATTGCCAATCAACTCAATTGTTGGGCCAGCCGCTAACTTATATTTACTTTGAAATTTACGAACCTTTTTAAGCTTCCTAATTATTTCACCATCAAATGTATTTGGAGGGTAGGGCTTCAAACGAAGTAGAGCTCGAACATCGTTTTCGTTGCCCGCTTCTTTTGCCGACTCTAGTACTTTTTCGTAACCGACACGTTCATTATCAATCATATTAACAATCTGCCCGACACCGATATAAGCCTGTACAAGCTCAGGGTATTTTTTAGTGAACAGGCTACCTAGTACCGATCCCCATGAATGTCCCAAAATGATAATCTTCTCTTTGCTGTACTTATTTTTTAAATACTGTACAACCTCATAAGTGTCCTGAACGATACGATCAACCGTGGTTGTCGGCGTGACTTGTTTCGGATCATTGTTGAAATAGGTTTTGCCACAGTTTCTCTGATCCCAATGCACAACTGTAACGTGCTTCTCCCATGGGATCTGAAACTCTTGGGCGAATGGCAATATCGTCTCCCCCGGGCCGCCATGCAAAAATAGAAGTACAGGATTGTCAATGTCCTGGCCTCGATGGTACAAATATTGTGAAATGCCGCCGATCGTTACGAACTCCCTACAATCAATGCCATTGCTCGTGGGAGCAATCCGAATTTGATTTGCCTTCTTCTTTTTCTGATACTGGACAAACAAAACCAAGCAAGCCATTCCTAACATAATAAGCAGTCCACCTAAAATAACGATCCATAATATGATCATAGCTGCCTCCAATAATCGATATAACCTCGCCTCTGCTCAAGCAAACCTTTGCAACCAATCCCCTATGACGGTCTACAGTCTATTAGGAATTCTCTCAACGCCGGACTCCCCCTGCCATATAGTCGGCAATAGAATGGACGAGTATATCCAGGGCCTTCTCTTTCCCCCGCTCACCAAAAGTTATATCTGCCGAACCGATATAATGGAGTGCATTCATTAAATAAGCTAGCACATCCATCTCGCATTCTGATTCATCAATGCCGCAAAGCGATAGTGTCCTGCTAAAATAGTCATTTGATTTCAATGCCTCCCAGTCGGACACCTCATCCGGAAGCTTGCGAAGCAGATACTCGAAATCCGATGGAGACACGTAGTGAACAATACTATCCGCTGCCAGATAAATCTCCTTCAATGCCTTTACAATCTTCTCTTTCACATTTACTTTTTCAGATAGAATGGATTCTACTCTCTCAAACATTCGACTCTCGTTCTGTTTGATAATCGTATAAAGGAGTTCTTCTTTGGAATGGTAGTAGGAATAAAAGGATCCTTTACCGATGTTGGCCGCTGTGGTGATGTCCTCCACCGTCACTCGCTTTATCCCCTTTTTGCGAATCAGCTCGATCCCTTTTGTATACATCGCTTCCCTAACCATTTGTTTTTCATGCTCGGTGACAATCTTAGGCATAATCCCCCTCCTTTTTAATGACTATTAATTTATTATTCGGTCAATAAAACATTAAACTATCTTCCCAATTTTTACAAGGTGTTTACTTTATTTATTTTAAGTTTCTTTGAAAAGTCTCGCGTTATACGCCCAACAAAAAAGAACCCTCGTTAACCGCGGGCTCTTCTATGACTACCAGTCCAAGTACTTCGAGTACTTCGATCGCTCCAGCTCTCTAATTTCCCTAACAGATTGATAACTTTCCCACAATATTTCCATGGTATATTTGGTAAAAACGTTCTACGGGGATGTGTATGTCTCAATTTAAGGGGGATTCGTATGGATGAAGATAAGTTGTGAATATCGTAGAGGTCCATAAACGACTTCGCGAAAGCGGAGTCTACGTCGAACCGCTAAGCGACCAAGGAAGCTGTGGTTTGCAATTCAAATTCAAAGATCCGGACGGAAACAAGTTCAATGTGTGGCAGGATACGGAATAGACTGTCCATAAGGCCGAATTCCCTTTGTGTGGGGTTTCGGCCTTTTCGCTTTTATTTAATGAATACACACGACGCTCGGGTGCCTCATCGTAAAATTATTTCAGTAGCCACCAATGTACCATAACGCCTTCCTCATTTGGGTATTGAATGATTGTCTCGTGTAATTGATTTAAAGCTTCATTTTTAACCCTTCATGAGTCGCTTCAAATCCTATCCGCTCATAAAAGCGAAATGCATCTTCTCGCTTTTTGTCAGTTGTTAGCTGAATAATATGGCATCCTCGCTCTTTAGCGCGTTCAATTGCCCATAGAATTAACTTGCTCCCAATACCTTTCCCTCTTTCTGAAGATGCCGTCCGAACCCCTTCAATCGTAGCTCTCCAACTACCTTGATGTGTAATATGAGGAGTAAAGGTAATTTGTAGAACACCAATAATTTCTTCACCGAGGCACGAAACAATCAGTTCATTGTTTGGGTCTGAATCAATTGCTTCAAACGCTTTTAAATAGCTCTCAGGAAGGGGAATCTCGTATCGTTCTCTTATTCTGCCCAATTCATCGTCGGCAAGCATTTGAACTATTTTATTCAAATCTTTTACTGTAGCAGTTCTAAAGATAACCATAGTACTCACCCCACTTAATGTCGCTGGTACTCCCCTAAATGTTTATTTTCTACAATACGACTAGCGGTAGATTCATCCGTTATCAGCATATTTGTGCATCTCCCTCGTAGAGCTGCTAGGATGCAATCTTGTAGTTGTACAGAACATTTGTAAACGGAAAACAGAACAAGACTGACAGAGGTCCGATCTGGGCGTTCTTCAATATGCGGCAGAAGGTGCTATTCGAAATGGACGAATGTCGAAACAAGCTGAATTTATTTGCCCCAGATCATCCAATAGATATCCTAAAATAGTCTCTATGGTGAACATACCGAGGTGGTGAGAAATAGAACTACTCTGGTTTAACAAAGCTGAAAGACCTCCTCCGCTTGTAAAGAGGATTTTTCTTTACTTTATTTCCACGAATGAGATGAAGTATGAATCAGTTACTGCGCCTCCTTAGCCTTGGTAACGCTTGAGAGGACTTGTGAAGCAATAAAACCGTGGAGGGCGGGGCTGGGTTGGATACAACGCTGTTGTTTGCAGCTTGTTGACGGCTTGTTTGCAAAAATCAAAACTTATCATGAGCTATAATTGATAATTGTCCGCAAGACAAAATCAGCGTTAGGAATCCGATAACCTTACAGTTCATCTTTCGTTTTAAAATAGTGGTAAACCAGACCGTGACTGACCCCGGCTTCAGCAGCGATCATACTCATCTTCGTTCCGATAATCCCCCGCCTGGAAAATACGTTAACGGCTGCTTGAATAATTTGTCCTCTGCGCTCATCGCGTATTTGATGCAACTGCTCTCCACTTAAAGGTGACAATCATCTTCACTCCCTTTTTCAGTTTTGCTTAAGAAGAACTCCTAACTGGCTGTGCCACTTGAATGGCCGAATAACCGTTCTCTGGAGATAGATGGTACAATCTTGGAATCGCCAACATTTGTGACCCCATTATCGTCTGATTCCATTCACGGATCATTTGATGCACGGACTCCGAGCTCTTATAGCCAGACATTAAGAGTACGTCCGCATGAACTGCCGCGTATTTACGGTAAGTGGACGCCAGACGTTGCACTTCCCTATGCTCATTCAGATTTTCAGGTAAAAGGTGCAAAATTCGATTCCAATGCTCCCCGCGTATTCCTATGCGTAAATTACGTTTAGCAAACCATTTGGGTACTCGCGATAAGAATGTTTGGCCCGCTCCCCCCGCTCCCCCGGCGGTCCAGGATATGCACCGTTAAAGAATCTGAACAATGACGTGCGAATGTTTTGAATTCTTCCGAAGTCGTAAGCGCTCCGGGAACTACAATAAGTCCTGGGCCACGGCCAATGCTCTGGTAACCAAGCTTTGTTCCGTCATGCGAAATAACTGTCGAACGAGTAATTGAACCCTTAAGATCCAGCCCCCCCCTTTTGAATGACTTTAATATATTTCTTTGATTGATTGGATCAGTCAATTTCAGAATAAAACAACACCCATTTTTTTTAAATGGACCTTGGGGCAATCCTTCAACAACCACCAGACCCGACTGCTCTGCTGTGACTGGCTCCGGGGTTTCTGGAACGGCTTTCGATGGGTTCTGTTTGCAAGCAGTACCTCGGAAAATCAAAATAGGGCTACAACGGTTTCTTGCCTAAAACCTGTCGCAGCCCCAAAACCTACGTCCGACGCGGCCCCCAGCTCTTACTCCTCCACCGTTGCAATCGGATTGTCCGCGTAAGAACTCCAATCGCTCCAGCTTCCTGCATACAGCTTCGCACCCTTAATTCCCGATTGCCACAAGGACAAGAGGTTCGGGCATGCCGTTACGCCAGATCCGCAATAGACGATGACTTCCTCCGCACCCTGCACGATCGGCTCCCACTGCTCGCGCTGTGCTTGCACAGGCAGCCACTGTCCTACTTCATCGAGGTGATTGCGCCAGAAGTGGTTCACCGCGCCTGGGATATGCCCCGCCTTCGCATCAATAGGTTCAATGCGTCCCGCATAGCGGTCAGCCTCACGAGAGTCAACCATGACGACACCCGGTCTTCCGAGTCGCTCCCGAATATCATCAACATGTAGAACAAGCTCCGGACGAACCTGTGGTTCATAGCTGCGTGTTGCAATTTCAGGGACTTCTGCCGACACAGAGTGTCCCGCTTCCACCCATGCACTGTATCCGCCGTCCATTACATAAACATAGCCTTCATGACCGATATATTGCAGCAGCCACCACAGGCGGCTAGCCATGGCTCCACCTTGATCATCATAAGCAATTATCGTCGTAGTACGGTCAATGCCGCTTGCACCAAGCTTCTGTGCCAATTCGCTAATCTCTGGCAATGGGTGACGTCCGCCATGTACCCCACGTGGTGATGACAGATCCCGATCCAAATCAAAATAAACGGCCCCCGGAAGATGTCCTTCCTCATACGCTGCCTGTCCACGCTCCGGCTCTGTTAGCCAAAACCGGCAGTCCGCTACTGCCGCTTGCCCTTCTTCAATCAGCTTCGCTGCTTCTTCCACAGATACAATTACCGTATACTCCTGCATGTCCCTATACCTCCCGAATCCATTTGTACTTTGCTTATGTAATCCAGCCATTGTCGTTCAAATCGTAAGACACCCGTTTGCCAAACTCTCCTTCCCATGTCACAATGGGAGGAAATCCACGCGATAACGTCTTGTATCGCCGCGAAGGAGGAGAACAGACCAATGAGTTCGCCTCATGATCCATCATCATCACCTAATCATAATCATTCGATGTCCGGCCATCACCATCCTGCACAGCCAGAACCATTATTTCACGTCCACCCCATGACCGAGGAAGAGGCGCAGGATATCTGCACCTGGAAATACGAACCGCCGTATCAGCTATATGGATTCCTTCCGTGGGAACAGATGAAGGCGCTGGGGATTGAGATGGGTGATTCCGACATTCGCCGCAAGCAATATGTATCCGTCAAGAACCGGAACGAGGAACTTATCGGCTTCGCACAGTATTTTCCGCTGGTCGGAGTAACACGCATCGGATTAGGCATGCGCCCTGATCTGCTTGGTCATGGAAAGGGGGCTGCGTTCGTACAAGCCATCGTGAGTGATGCCGCACGCCGTCACCCCGAGGATGAAATCGACCTCGAGGTGCTTACCTGGAACCATCGCGCAATTTGCGCCTATCAAACAGCTGGATTCCTCATTACAGATACGTATGAACGGCCTACGCCAGAAGGAATGGGGGAATTCCACTGCATGGTGTATCAGCCCGAAGCGAATCCAGCAGAGTAGTCTACCTATATGATGCTTGGCTGTTCCATGAGCAATCCTTTACCTATGAACAATAAGAGCTGCCCGGTACGGGCAGCTCTTCGTTTTTTTGCGAAATTTTAGATTAGAGAAATCGTGGCCACCGTATCGCTCTCCACCACAATCTCGATGTTGTGGAACTGGGGATCATACTGTACGCTGCCGCTTCCGATGAACAACAGCCGATCCTCTCCCAGCCCATAGAACACATCATCTGCGAGCGCTTCCAACACTTCTTGGCGTTCTGCTTGTCCAAGCTCAGCCCAGTCTTCTTCGGTCATTTCGAAAAACGTATACCCGTCCGGAATCAGTCCTATTGCGTTCGTCAATTCTTTTAAAATATCTTCATATGGTCTCCCGAATGAAACGCCCATCTACGCTGCCCCTCTCGAATCAACTATGTATTCCGTATTGTAGCATAGAACGTCCGTTCACTCGAATAGCGATTGCACCAGAAACTTAATTATTCCCCCACGAACTGGCTACTGCTTCAATCAGTTCTTCCGCTGTCAGAGCGGTATGCGGAAGCTTCAACTGCTGGCCTAATTAAGTAATACATGGCGTATCCAAGAACGCTTGTCTCGGCAATTCTGCTGCAAGAACACATTCCTCCTCCCCCCAATCAGCAACAGAACAAGGAGCAGACCTATTCGATCTGCTCCTGCCGATACTGATGCATATCTCAATGGCAATCACCTCTCCTTGCTCAAAAAGTCATCACCGTTCACGTTCATATCGTGATCCATTCAGCGGTTCAGCTAAGACTGATTTCTCGCTTGCCATTGTTGAACCGATGCACGCGCAAGCTGGGTCAATGCGACATCCTCCATCGGGGGATTATGGAGTCCGAATCGTACATCGCGGTACATCCGCTGCAGCGGATGATCCAATCGGAGGCTATGTGCACCGACGATTCGCATCGCCTTATCGACAATCGATTGTGCAGCCTGCACGACGAATACCTTGGCAGCCGCAAGGTCGGCAGCTCGCAATTCCGCTCTCTCAGTTCCGCCCGACTCCCATGACTTCGCAACGCTATATAGCAATCTTCTGGCTGCAATCCATTCAAGCTCTATCTCGCCTAAATGCCGTTCCACGTTCGGCGTACTCACAATAGGCTCCGACAACGACGGAGGCGTATACGAGGTAGCGAAGGCAATCGTCTCGTCACGGGCAGCTGTCGCAATGCCCAGGTAGCAAGCTGGGATATGAAGCAAATAAGGGTTCAGCAGCGAACGATCTCGCTGATTATGCTTATATAGGAACGCATCCTTTGATACTCTCACCTGTTCCAGCACAAGATCATGACTTGCTGTTCCCCGCATACCCGCCATATTCCATGTCCATTCAATGGACACACCCGGACTGTCGTGTGGGATAAGCAGTTCAATGACTTCCTCACTGTCCTCAAGTGTTGCCGTCACAATAAACCATTCCAGCAGCGGCGCGAAAGTTGTGAACGTCTTGCGTCCGTCCACCACATAACCACCACCAGGGATTGGCTTGACTGTTGTGCGCGTCTTGCCCCCACGGGAAGGACTGCCTCCCCCCACCTCCATGACGGCGCGATTCAACAGCCCTCCCTCAAGAGCAATGCGGCGGCATACGTCTGCAAAGGTTACCTCCGGCCAAGTTCGGCGCTCTGCCAACTCATGCACAATACTCATATGCCATCCCATGCCAAGCGCTACAGAAGGATTTGCCTGAGCAAGCAGCTCCTGAGCCTTCAGCCATGCGGTAAGCGGCATGGCCTGACCGCCATACTCTTCCGGCACATTCCAAGCTGGATAGCCGATTTCCTTCAGCTTCGCTACATGATGCGCAGGCAGCCCGTGCTTCGCATCCAGCTCTGCTGCATCCTCATGCATATGCTTCACAATTTGTTCCACCTGCAGCAAACCACGCTTTACTTTGCAATCCGGAGCCACCGTCTGCTTCTGGAGATGTTGTTGCTCCGTTTCCACGCCATTTTGTTCATCTCCCCGTTCTCTTAGCGTATGTCCTGCACCTTGTGCCACACTTGTTCCCCCTCCGTCACCTTATCTCTAACTCCCTCATAAACAATTGCCAGCAAAAATCCGTTCCAATACTCGCCGCTCCAATGCTCCAAACTCCTGATCGGTTACCTGTCGCGGTCTTGCGCATGGATTGGCAACATCCAGCGTAATCCTCCCCTGATCAATAAGCACGATACGATCTGCAAGCCGTACAGCCTCATTCACATCATGCGTCACAAGCAGAGTTGTGAACCGCTGGGTTCCCCAGAGGGAAGCAATCAGCTGCTGCATCTCCAGCTTCGTCAACGCATCAAGTGCACTTAGCGGTTCATCGAGCAGCAGCAGCCTTGGCTTCCGTACCAGCGCTCTTGCCAGCGCTACACGCTGCTTCTGCCCACCAGAGAGAGTGCTAGGCCAATCGTTCTGGCGATTGTCGAGTCCGACCTGCTGCAGCGCTTGCTCCGCTCTTCCTTTCCAATCCCCCTGTAAGCCAATTCCAACATTATCGATCACCGTCTTCCACGGAATGAGCCTGCTCTCTTGGAACATCACCGTAGTGCTGCCCTGAATGCCATGGATTGGCTCACCATTAATCAGTAGTTCGCCCTCCGTCACTGTCTCCAACCCTGCCAGGAGACGAAGCAGCGTACTCTTTCCACAGCCACTGCGACCAACAACTGCAACGAACTGCCCCTCCGTAATTGTTACATCGATATGATCAAGAACCTGATGTTCTCCAAAAAATTTACTGACCCCACTAATCCTAATCTCTGCCCCTACTGCAACAGCCTGATCAGGTGCGGTCTCATTCGCTTGGAGCGGCCATCCTGTTTGCGCTAACGGGCGCATGGCTTGATATCCTCCCATTTCTCAAACGCCTCCTTCTCTCCACATTCAAGCATGCTCCACACCTAATGAATCTCATCAGCCTTACTTCCGATACCTACTGCAAGCGGGGCTGCTTCGTTCAACCTCACGTTCGTTGCTCTGCATTCCAACGAAGCGACTTGCGCTCCAACAGCTTCGTAATCACATCGGCTGCTTTGCCGAATGCCGCATACAGCATGATGCTCAGAATAATGATGTCTGTCTGCATGAACTCTCGTGCGTTGAGCGCCAGATAACCTATACCAGCATCCGTAGCTATCGTCTCTGCGACAATTAACGTCAACCACATTACGCCAAGCGCATACCGCAAGCCGACAAATATGGATGGCAGTGCACCGGGCAGTATAATATGCCGAAATAATGAGCCAGATCGCAGCCCATACACTTTCGCCATTTCCACAACGCCTGGATCAACACTGCGAATGCCATGGTACGTATTCACATAAATCGGGAACATGACGCCTAGAGAGACGAGAAAGATCTTAGCCCCTTCATCAATACCGAGCCAAATGATAACGAGTGGGACAAGTGCCAAATGAGGAATATTGCGCAGCATCTGTATCGATGTATCGAATAATCGATAGAAAGCCAAATACCTGCCGCTAAGTACGCCAAATAGAAAACCAATCCCTCCCCCAATAAGGAAGCCTATAAGTGCCCGCTGTAAACTAACACCAATATGATAGGCAAGTGTTCCATTTGAGGTCAGCTCCCATAAGGTATTCAGCACCTTCATGGGTGTAGGCAGCAGCTGCGCCGACACGATCGCTGACGAGGCTGCCCATTGCCAGAGCGCTAGGCATAATAGGGGCAGCAGCCATGGCACAATGGCAGAGGCGAGCTTACTCCCCCATCTCCCTCCACGCCGCTGATCCGCTCCATCCAAGTGGCTCACCCGCTTCGTATCCGCTGTGCCCCGCACATCAGGGGATATTGATCGAACGGTACGTGAAGACTGTTCACGTCTTGTTGAACCCCACTGACCGAGCAGAATCGGTGCCAACAATATTCGTCCCTAAAGGTTCTGTCTTCCGATTGGTCAGACTACCGGGTGGAGCCGTATCTGTCGTGCGCATTGTAATTTCCTCCTCATCACTTGCTGGCAACAGGGCCTTTCACAGCCCACGGTGCATCCAGTGGCATCCGTTCCGCCACCTTGATCGGACTCGGTATCAATCCAATCCGATAATACGTATCCGCCAGCTGCTGCTGTGCGTCGATAATAGCAGAATTGAACAGTTCCACTCCGTACGTGCGGCGCTTAACGGCAAGTTCGATAGCCTCTTTGTCAATTCCCTGTGTTTCCGACAATAGCTTAATCACTTCGTCCTTGTGTGAGTTCGCCCATTCATCAGACACTTGGATCTCCTCAAGAATGGTACGGATTAGTTCAGGCTTCTCCTTGGCAAAGTGTTCATTGGCATAATAGAAAGTACGATTCGGAGAGTAACCTTGGCCATCCGTGAGCGTGAGCGGCTTCAGATCCGTCTGTACTGCTGCAAAAAAGGGATCCCAGGAGCCAAGTGCATCCACCTGCTTCGTCTCAAATACAGCTCGCCCTTCAGAGGCATCCTTGACGTATACGAATTGGACATCCTCCAATTTCAGCCCCGCCCTCTCTATCGCCAGCACTGCCAAGTAGTGATGATTGCCTCCCTTGGCTACTGCGAGCTTCTTCCCCTTCAAGTCGGCAATCGACTTGATTCCTGACTCCGGATGCACCATGATGCCTATCCCTTCAGGATTCGGAAGATCATTGCCTACATACACAAATGGTTTATTGCCCGCTTGAGCGAAGACACCAGAGCCATCCGCTGCATGCCCGAAGTCAATGCTGCCGCTGCTCAATGCCTCAAGCAAGAAGTTCCCTCCTGCAAATACCTTCCACTCGACATCATAGCCATCTGCCTTTAGCCGCTTTTCTAGATTGCCGTTCACCTTGAGTACGTTCAGCGTGTTGCCCTTCTGATAGCCGATGCGAATTACTTGATGAGATTTCCCCTTATCGCCGACAGGACCATTGGCTTCTGATCCATTGCTGCCTGCTGTCCCAGCTCCACCCGAAGCGCATCCTGCCAGTATCGCCATCAGGCAGAACCATGAAATAAGAAATTGAATTCCTCGTAAGCGAGGGTGCCCATTCGCATGATATTCAGATGACTTCACTTCAATCTCCATAATGAAGTTATCCAATGCATATAATTGGTTTTTAGTCATCGTAAGTCCCCATTTCACAATGAAATTCAGCAAGCAACAGTTCCCTCTCGACGAATATCACTTCAATGATGTTTGAATGAACAGGCTGTATCATGAACCACACACCATCTCTTCCCCGCTATACCGAGCGCTCGCTATGGTAGACTACCTCCTTCCACCCCCAATAACCATATATCCGATTAACTTACTAAGTATTTAGAAGACATTTTATTCCTCGCGCCTCTTTCCTGTCAATCCTATTTTTCCTCAATCATTTGAACTAGAGATATATCGTTTCATTAAATAAAATGGCCTCTTTTGCCGATAAAAAGAATATTGCATCTTTTTTTCACGTATTTCGGCTCACGCTGTCGAATACGCACGCAGGAAGCACCATTATACTCATGGATGAGGTGTGTATGGAATTATGGAAAAATCTACGATCATTGGTCTCGTGCTCGGCCTTGCTGCCGTCACGCTAGGGATGTACTTTAAGGGCGCGCCTATCTCCAATCTCGCCAACCCAGCAGCCATTATGATTATTTTCGTTGGTACTGCGGGCTCCCTGTTCATTGCCTTTCCGATGAAGGAACTGAAGAAATTTCCGAAGCTAATCGGCCTTCTCTTCAAGAAGCAAGATTTAGTTGACCGTGTCGAATTGATCTCGCTCTTCATGGAGTGGGCGTCGATTACACGTCGCGAAGGCTTGCTTGCCTTGGAAACGCGCATTGACGAAATTGAAGACGAATTCCTCCGCAACGGAATGCGGATGATTATTGATGGTAATGATCAGGACTTCGTTCGTGACGTACTCATGGAAGACATTCACGCAACTGAGGAAAGACACCATTCTGGCGCTCTTATTTTCTCCCAAGCCGGCATGTATGCTCCAACGCTGGGGGTATTAGGTGCCGTTATCGGTCTGATTGCTGCCTTATCGCAAATGTCTGAGATGGAACATCTGGCAAAAGCGATTGCTGCGGCCTTCGTTGCTACTCTGATGGGTATTTTCTCTGGTTATGTGCTGTGGCATCCAATTGCCAATAAGCTGAAGCGCTTGTCGCACAGCGAAATTGAAATCCGTCTCATGATGGTTGAAGGGCTCTTGTCCATCCAATCGGGTGTATCCACGATTGCAATTAATCAGAAGCTCTCTGTCTTCTTGACTCCACAAGAGCGTTCTCTTATGAGTACTAAGGAGGGGGCAAGCGTTGAGTAAGAAACTGCGTACCCCGCCGAAGGAAGAGCATACCGATGAGACATGGCTCATTCCTTATGCCGATATATTGACACTGCTGCTCGCCCTTTTCATTGTGTTGTACGCCATGCAAGCCGTTGACGCGAAGAAGTTTGAGCAAATGAGCCAAGCCTTCAGCGCAGCGCTGAACTCTGGCGGTGGGGGGGCTGGAATCTTAAATGAGTCAGCAGTCATTCGATCAGATGGATCAAAATCCAGCATGGTCGATGCGACGCCTAATAATTACACGAAATCTCGCAATCGTGAACGAGATGAGTATATGCTGCATGCCAAGCAGGAGCAGCAGCAGCTTGAACAGCTTCAGAACAAGATGAACCAGTATATCGCCAACAATGGCTTAACGGATCAGCTGAACACGAAGCTCAATCACTCTGAATTGAAGATTACGATCAAAGACAGCGCACTCTTCGATTCCGGTAAAGCGGACTTAAAACCAGATTCCAAACAGCTGGCGGCTACTGTCGGCGACATGATGAAGCAGTATCAAGGCTTCTCCGTCGTCATTAGTGGGCATACAGACAATCGCCCTATCCGCAACAGCCGGTTCGATTCCAACTGGGACTTGAGCTCGGCACGGGCACTCAGCTTCATGAAGGTTGTTCTTGAGCGTTCTGGAATCGATCCAAAGCAATTCCAGGCAGTTGGGATGGGTGAATACCACCCTGTAGCCGACAATGATAGTGCCGAAGGTCAAGCGAAGAATCGCCGTGTAGAGGTATCTATTCTTCGCAAGTATACAGACAAAAATAATGCTGCTGCAAACGCAAATGAACTTACCGATCAAAACTGATCGGTGGAAGATAGGATAACGCAGGCTGCAAATAGGGGTGCCCTGATCTAGACGTAAATGTCACTGATCAAGGCACCCCTTACTATTATAATCCTTATGAGGAGATTGCGGTTAGTGCTGGCTGTGACGCAGCATCATCTCCGCCACCTGCGTCCTCCATCCCAATGGCGGGTAGCGAGATGGTTACTTCTGTTCCACAGTTCTGCTCACTTGCAATGTCTATCAACCCCCGGTGATTGTGAATAATTCGTTGACTCACCATCAGTCCAAGACCTGTTCCGCATTCCTTGCTCGTGAAGAATGGATCACCTAGCTGCGACAAGTGCTCCGCTGGTATACCGATGCCATGATCCCGAATCACCACGACGACCTGCCCCTTGTACCGCGATTGCACAGCAATTTCGACCATGCCGCCTTCCGGCATTGCTTCCATTGCATTCTTCATCACATTGATGAATACCTGCTTCAACTGGTTCTCTTCACAGTTCACTAAGGGCACGAACTCATCGAACGGGGTTGCAAAATACACATTATTCAACTTCGCTTGACTGTCCAATAAAGCGACGACGTCCGTAACAATTCGGCGTACATCTTTCGGCTGAAACTGAATTGCCTGTGGCTTAGCCAATACGAGAAACTCGCTTACAATTAAGTTGATGCGCTCCAGCTCCGCCAGCATCATATCCATGTGATTGTCATTCAGAGCTCTTGTACGCTGCTGCAGCTGTAAGAATCCCTTCAACGTCGTTAGTGGATTGCGAATCTCATGCGCAACACCTGCCGCCAATTGACCGACCGTCGTCAGCTTCTCAGAACGTCGCAACAGCTCTTCCATCCGCTTGCGGCTGGTCATATCTCGCGTAATGCTTGCCCAAGCAATGCAATCCCCGCCCTCGTTGTACATTGGTGAGGTACTGACACTAACATCCAGGATTCGCCCGTCCTTCGTTAGACGCGTCGTCTCCCAGTTGCTCACATATTCGCCATGACGCTGTGCTTCATGAATTTGGTGCTCTTCATCCACCTTGTCCTCTGGAATATTGCATAGCTGCTTGCCTAGCACCTCTTCCGAGGTCCAGCCAAACATATCAACGAACGCTTGGTTCACTCGCTCAATTTGTCCCTTCAGATCTGTCACATGAATAGCATCATTCGATTGGTTAATGAATGATTCCAGATGCTCTTTCATGGCGCGGTTCTCCAGATACGACATGCGCAGCCGCTCTGTTGAAGCATCCAAATTCCGCGCCATCGTATTAATTCGCTGAGCCAGTATTCCAAGCTCATCCTTACGATCAATATTCAATTGCGTATTGAAATGGCCTACCGAAATCATATTGATTTTGTTCAGTATCGATTGAAGTGGACGTATCAATATGCCGGACAGCATATAGCTTCCGATAAGAACAATCTCCAATAGCACAATGCCTACCGCGACATTGCGCATCAACTGGTCATGGAGTGCCTCTACGACCGCTCTTGCATCCATGGATATGTTCAATACATAGGAAGTCGCCCCGATGATTGGAATGAACCCTTTAATGATGGTTCTACTGCCAAAATCACTTTCATAGAACAGAGGCTTTCTCCGCTCCAGCGCATTTCGAATATATTCTTCATCACGCTCATGATTCAAGGTGTATTCACCGTATAAGACACGGCTCTTGCTCTCGTCAACCACCTGTACACCATCGCTGCGAACTTTGAATGTGGGTTCATCTTTAAAATTGTTAATATTAAGAGCTGCGATTTCCACAATATTGGATTGAGCACTCAATGTCTGCTCAATTAAGATATTCGGCTTTGTCAGTTCGAAGAAGGTTTCAACCTTATCATCGCGAATAAACGGATTAATTATATAATCCCGCTTGCCATCGTAATAATATCCCCATTTATCAAGATGTTCAGGGTTGGATGAAGACACATCAAACGGACCTGACCAAAAATACTTGCGCTTCTGCCCTTCCGCAATCCATACTTGCTTATCCTCAAATAATTGAATGAAAGCTTGATACCAATACCCCCACTGTCTCGTCGACATGCCGATTTCTTTCGGATCAGAGGATCGATTAATCGTGATATCGTCACCGTTCGGCGTCTTGTGCAAGAGGGAAATGTGGGATATTCCAATATCAGCGCTTATTTGCTGCAGTTGCTCGTTCGTTATGCTATCAATTCGAGGCGGGAGCTTATCCGCAGCATACATAGACGCAATGTGCAGCTTCTCTGCCAACTGCTCTTCGAATGAATTCGCCGCCATGCGGGATTGCTGTACGGACACGTTGATCTGCTGAGCAATCGCATTCATTCGCTGCTGAATTTCCTCAACAAGCTTATCCTTGGTTATGTTGTAAGTGAGGATCATATGAAGCAGAAGGACGACAAACACGATACAAGCTATAGAAATAGATAATTTCGCTTTGATGGAAAGTCTCATGCTTCACCTCTATCAGGCCTATCCATCAGTATCAGAGTAAACATACGGAGATAATGTCGGATATCCTGACAAATGTTGGATTTCGTTGGAGTATCTCTTCGAATCATATCGTAATATAGGGCGATTTGTCCATTGTTTTGGCGATTATTGTGGGAAGAAGGTATAATAATATCGATTAAGTTCGGACCCCTGCTTCATGTGTATAACATATGGTTATCAACAGGTTATGCACATAATGTGAACAGTTTTGGATAAGATGTGTATAATACTGTGTACATCCATATAGTTATCCACAATTTTATACACACACTGTTAACAACGAATATTTGTTCGATGAATAACGACTAGACTTTTACACATATTTGCGTCTAATACAAGATCGCTGGATACCATAGAGGCAGGGATACGAGAAAGGAAGCTGAAGTTGGAAATACAATCGATTGAACCTGAACAAATCAGCCAGCACGAATACTGGATGCGTAGGGCCATTGAAGAGGCCCTCAAGGCCGAGGCAATTGGAGAGGTTCCCATTGGCGCTATTGTCGTCCATCAGAATGAGATTATTGGACGCGGCTACAATTTGCGAGAGACATCGCTTGACTCTACTGCACATGCCGAGATGATCGCGATTCGAGAGGCGAGTGAGCATCTTCAAGCTTGGCGGCTGCTTGATTGCACTTTATATGTTACTTTGGAGCCTTGCCCGATGTGTGCCGGGGCAATCGTTCAATCCCGAGTGCCTACCGTTGTATACGGCACGACCGACCCGAAGGCAGGCTGCGCAGGCACACTGATGAACCTGCTTCAAGAGCCCCGCTTCAACCATCGTGCAGAAGTCATTGAGGGCGTGCTGCAAGAAGAATGTGCATCAATGTTAACGCAATTCTTCCGCCGTCTGCGCGGCAAAGCTTAATCAATACGCATAAAGAAGCCGCAGAATCAACGAAGTTGAGCAATGCGGCTTCACTGCTTCCGTTCTAGAATGAAATCTGCACGGTTGATAAAGCTCCTATTGCTCACGATTATAAGTCCTTTCTAACAAATTCTATTTGTTGTCACTCTCTCCTTTACAATTCAATCACTCTCCTCATAGACCAATCGAATATGCTCCATTAATTCAGACAAGGATACGTTCAGTGCCTTAGCGTCCTTCACCGCTTCTTCGATCATCATCTCCATCTGATGCAGACGCTGCTCACGTATCAGCTGTGGATTTGCGCCCGAGATGAAGGATCCCTTGCCAACCATGCTGTCAATAAACCCTTCCCTCTCCAGTTCCTCATAAGCACGCTTCGTTGTAATGACACTAATTTGCAAATCCTTAGCCAGTTGTCGTATAGAAGGGAGCGCATCTCCAGGCTTAAAATCACCACTGAATATACCCGTTCGTATTTGTCTTGCAATCTGCTCGTATATCGGCTCGTCAGTCGATGATTCGATACGAATGTGAATCATTGTGGCCACACACCTTATATATTGTATATGTAAACCATATACATTACAGAATGAAGCGTCAAGTCATGTCTTGCCCATAATAGATCCCATTTGCATACCTCCTCCGCTTCTTCTAACTATTCCGCGCATAACAAAAGACCGCCACTCTCTAGGAGCGGCGGTCTTGCAAATGACTATATCTTAATATCCACCGAACATTTGCTGCAATTGTTCCATTGTCAGAACATCGGTTGGTACAGGCTTGAATTCAACCTTCTCGTTGATCTTGCTCAACTCAGTCGTAACGCGAGCGGCAACCTTCGATTTCACACCATCGTCGCCAGTCACATCCAAGTTAGCTACAATTACTTGATATGCAGGATATTGATCTTTGTTGATCGCAGTAGTGACGCTCAGTTCGTTAATCTTCAGCGACTTTTTCATTTCTTCGATATCCTTTTTCAGTTCGCTGTCATCTGTTTTCATTTCTTGCTTCATTTTCTCAACTTGGTCTTTTTCCAATTTAAACAGCTTGCTGTACTCTTCCTTACCCATTACATCTGCTAGTGCAGGCAATGCCTCTTTAACAAGGGTTGTAACGAATTGCTCCAAGTTCTCATTGGTAACATTGAACTTCACAATTTGCTTTGCATCTACATTTTCAGGAAGACCAGCGTCTTTTTTCTCTACTGTAGAGAAATACATTTTCTCATCGAACTTGCCGAGGAATACTTTGAACATATCATTCGAGAGGTTCTGCATTGCCTTCATATCCTTCGCGGAAGGAAGCTCTTGGCCGGATTGCTCTGCCATTTTCTTTAAATCGATCTCAATTGTTTTGCCGATCAACTCATCTGGAATTTGGCCAGCCAACATCGGAATATTCGGGATTTTTACCCACATTTTATTTTCATCCATAGTCAATGGGAGAGAAAATTTCATTTCCATATCGCCTTTAAGGCTGATTTCGAGATTCGCTTCCATCTTCATAGGCTCTTGTTGAACTACACCATTTACACTAAGCTCAGCATTTTTCAGCATGTTCAAGACCATCTGTGCATTTGGATCCATTGCTCCACCATTATCCATTTGAAGATCTTCAAGCTTAATCGATGTATTGAATGCATAGGACTTCATATCGAAGGACTTGCCTAGAGAACCTTCAATTAATTCCTTCGGACTAGACTTGGCTCCACAACCCGTAATAATTAGTGCTAAAGCAAATATGAGTGCTAATGCCCCTTTTAAACCTCTCTTCAATCTCTTCAACCCCTATTCATCATAATAAGTGAGCTAAAATTACCCAGTATATATTAACTTATACGTATGATAATGAAAATAGTTCCTTTGAAACATATTTCGCGACCCTGTACATAGAATTATGAACTTCGTCCTATCTTTCACTGCTTAATGAATGTCCTTTTTCTTAAATCTGCCACCCTTAACGTCATGAATGTTGCCGATTGCAAGAAACGCATGCTCATCATGCTCCTCTACGATCCCCTTGAGCTTCGCTTCCTCCAATCGGGTAATGACGGTGAAAATCACTTTCTTCTCATCTCCGGAGAAGCCGCCCTCGCCTTTCATATACGTAACGCCCCGACCGAGACGTCTAAGCAGCGCATCGCCGATTTCCTTGTGATTGTCACTAATAATCCATACCGCCTTCGAATCGTTCAATCCCTCAACGGTAATATCGATCATTTTATATGCAATGTAATAGGCAATGAGGGAATACATCGCACGATCCCAGCCAAATACGAAGCCCGCACTCGTGAGTATGAACAAGTTGAAGAACATAATGATCTCGCCGACGGAGAAGGGAGAACGTTTGTTAAGCAAAATTGCTATAATCTCTGTACCGTCCAAAGAACCACCATAGCGAATGACGAGCCCCACGCCAATACCGAGAATAATCCCGCCAAATACGGCAGCCAGGAACGTATTTTCTGTAAATGCACTTACATCGTGAAGCAGCGTCGTGCTGAGCGACATCACTAGGACGCCGAGTAATGTGGATAGGGCAAAGGTTTTGCCAATTTGTTTGTAGCCGATAATCAGGAAGGGCAAGTTAAGTAGAAATAGAAAAACACCGAGTGGCACTGAGGTTACATAAGACAAAATAATCGAAATGCCGGTTACTCCACCGTCTGTAATTTGATTCGGAACAAGAAATAGCTCAAGTCCGACACCCATTAAGACTGACCCAATGACAATAAAGATAATTCGCTTGAGAAGCTTGATTAGGCCGATCTTCGTGTGCTGATACTGCTGCACACTGGCAATAGCTGCAGAATCGAGTGCTCCCAATTGGACAATTGCCTCAAACTGATCCATATCCTGCGAAGCCGATGCATGATTCCCCTTAGAACTGTTGCTGTCTGCACTGGTGTTCGTTGTCAGATGCTCCACCGCGTTCACCTCTCTATATAAGCCTTAAATACACTACACTCATTATTATATCGGAATTCACTTCCTTGTTGGACCCTATTGGTAAATATTAATAATAATAGTACTAATTCGAACTTCAACATACCCTATTTATTTGCATAAAAAAACACAGACTCTCCTCACTCTTGCAAGGAAAATCCGTGTTGCTTGTACCCGGTTATCTTATCCCTCAGGATTGTTGTGGCTGACGTGATTCGCCATCTTCGTCTTCTTAGACCCTGACAATGGCTCTTGCATCGCATTCCGTTCATTACCTGCTTGATGCCGGCTGGATTGCTCCTGGTTAGGTACAGGGACTGCTCTTGGCTTGCTCATTGCACGCACACTCCTCCGTCATTATAAGTGTTCTAAGTCCGTCGGCTTATCATGATTCAGTGCATCCTGATGGCGTCGATCATTGTGATCCTGCTGTAACTGCTGGGCATGATGACTATTGACCGGTGCCTGCTCCAAGTCCTTGACGACATTGCTCAAATTTTTGTCCAGACCATCCTTTGCTTTCGTCACCTTCATCCCTCCTACTGTAAGCCGTGATGGGTTACATCATGCAGCGCTTGCGCGCATTCATGAATATGACGCACATAATTCTGTACAAGCTCCTGCACAACCTCAGTCCGCTCATCGATATGAACCCCACTCTTCTCGACATCGATGAGATTGAGCTCTACCTCGCGCGAATCCACATAAGCGCAATGGAAATCGAATGAGTACATTTGGCGGCCGGCTGTATCGATATGAATAACGAGTGCCTGTGGATTGGCGCCGTCAGGCAGTACTGTGGCTTTATCGCCAGGCTCAAGCTTCGCCGGCAACGTTTGCTGCCATGCATCCACAAGCCTCGATTGATCGACTTGCGGTTGTTCTTCCTGATTCATAAGAGCTACACCTCCACTATTCAATTACAGTTTGCGGCCAGCAGAGGCATTTTATACAGCAAAAAACCCACATCACCAAGGATGCGGGTTCTACATGTAAAAGTTATGGCGGAGAGGGTGGGATTCGAACCCACGTGAGCTTGCACCCTAACGGTTTTCAAGACCGCCCCGTTATGACCACTTCGGTACCTCTCCATATTCGACTGCCCGATTCGAGTCGGACAGTCTTTATTATATCATAGGCATTACAACAATGCAACTATGATCTTTCAATTATTTGCGGCGAATGGATTCCAATCCGCCCATATAAGGACGCAATGCTTCCGGAATCACAATGGAACCGTCTTCTTGTTGGTAATTCTCCATAATCGCAGCGACAGTACGTCCAATCGCAAGGCCAGAGCCATTCAGCGTATGCACGAACTCAGGCTTGGATTTCGTATCGCGGCGGAAGCGAATGTTCGCACGACGCGCCTGGAAGTCCTCAAAGTTCGAGCAGGACGAAATCTCACGGTACGTACCGCTGCTCGGCAGCCATACTTCTAAATCATACGTCTTCGCAGAGCTGAATCCAATGTCTCCTGTGCACAATGCCATCACACGATACGGTAAGCCAAGCAGCTGTAGAATCTTCTCTGCTTGGTTCGTCAGTGATTCCAGTTCAGCATAAGAATCCTCTGGCTTAACCATCTTCACCAGCTCAACCTTATTGAATTGATGCTGACGGATAAGTCCGCGTGTATCACGGCCAGATGCGCCTGCTTCAGAACGGAAGCAAGAGCTGTAAGCTGTATAATAACGAGGAACTTGCTCGTCCGTCAGAATCTCATCGCGGTGGAGGTTCGTTACAGGAACTTCTGCCGTGGGGATGAGGTAATACTCCGTACCTTCCAGCTTGAATAGATCTTCCTCGAACTTCGGCAGTTGACCTGTACCGATCAAGCTGTCACGGTTCACGATAAGCGGAGTGAGCACTTCTTCATATCCATGCTGCATCGTATGCACGTCCAGCATAAAGCTGATTAGGGCACGCTCCAAGCGAGCTCCTGCCCCCTTGTAGAATACGAAGCGAGAGCCTGTTACCTTCGCAGCTGATTCGAAGTCCAAGATGCCGAGATCCTGCGCGATATCCCAATGCGCCTTTGCTTCGAAGGAGAATGCGGTAGGCTCGCTCCAACGGCGAACTTCTACGTTATCCTCCTCTGATTTACCTACTGGTGTACTTTCATGAGGTACATTTGGAATGGATAATGTAATCTGCTCCATTTGTACTTCAATACCACGAATCTCTTCATCGAGCTCCTTAATCCGATCGCCTACTTCACGCATTTGCGCAATAAGTTCGTCGGCTGACTCGCCTGCTTTTTTCTTCTTCGCTACATCTTGAGACACGACATTGCGTTGATTTTTCAACTGCTCGGTCTCTTGCAGCATTTCGCGGCGACGTGCGTCAAGCTCCGGGAAGTCCGCGATCATCTCTTCCGATTTGCCTCGATTTTGGAGTGCTGTTACTACACGTCCATAATCACTTCTTAACAATTTGATATCTAGCACCGATTGACCCTCCTGCCAGAAACGGATGAACACCCCTCACGATATACGCTGGGCTGATTTGATTCGATCCGTATCATACTATTTCACTATTATACCGTATATCCGAGAAAAACACCTTAACTCTCCTAGCATCAGGAGAGTCAAAGTGTTTGTTATTCTTTATCCTGCTACATTTGCAGCCTGTTTAACCATATCAACGAAATAGCTGTGCAGGCTAACATCTGATGTCAGCTCCGGATGGAACGAGCAAGCTAGAAGCGAGCCTTGTCTTGCTGTTACAATCTCACCGTTCACCTCGCAGAGTACATCAACACACTCACCGACCGATTGGATAAGCGGTGCGCGAATGAAAACCGCACGTACAGGCTGCTCGATCCCTTTCACATCTAAATCTGCCTCGAAGCTTTCACGCTGCCGTCCGAATGCGTTGCGCATTACCGTCATATCCATCAGCTGCAAATGCGGCTCCTCTGAGCCTTGATGACCTTCCACTCGTTCCGCCAAGCAAATCAGTCCCGCACATGTGCCGAAGATCGGCTTGCCAGCTGCTGCAAATGCCTGAATCGCCTCGATAAAGCCATACTTCCGCATCAACTTGCCAATGGTTGTACTCTCTCCACCGGGAATGACAAGCCCCTGAAGCTCATCAATCTGTTCTGGCCGCTTCACGGCTACCGCATGGGCTCCTGCCGCCTCCAAGCTGCGCATATGTTCTGCTACCGCGCCTTGCAGCGCCAATACTCCGATGTTCATCCGTGAAGTCCCTTCTTTCCCCTGAGGCTATACTAACACCTATAGATAGGATACAGAGCGCTTAACGCCGACTAGGAAGCACCGTCACGGTGCTTCCTCAGCTGCCCTGCTTCTATAATTACCAGCCGCGATCCTGCATACGCTCAGATGGCGCAAGCTTGGAGATTTCAATCCCCTTCATCGGTGTACCCAGGTTCTTGGATACGTTCGCAATTAGAGCATAATCTTCATAATGAGTTGTCGCTTCCACAATCGCACGAGCGAACTTCTCAGGACTGTCGGATTTGAAAATACCAGAGCCAACGAATACGCCGTCAGCGCCCAGATGCATCATCAATGCTGCATCTGCTGGTGTTGCAACGCCGCCTGCAGCGAAGTTCACGACTGGCAACTTACCTGTCTCATGAACATGTAACAGCAAGTCATACGCTACACCCAAGTTTTTCGCTTCTGCATACAGCTCGTCCTTCGACAAGCTCTGAACTTTGCGAACTTGGCTAGTGATCAAGCGCATGTGGCGAACAGCCTCAACAATATTGCCTGTTCCCGGTTCACCCTTCGTACGAAGCATTGCTGCTCCTTCGCTAATACGGCGAAGTGCTTCACCCAAGTCTTTAGCGCCGCATACGAATGGGATGGTAAATGTATTTTTGTCAATATGGAATACTTCGTCTGCTGGAGTCAGTACTTCCGATTCATCGATGTAATCTACGCCAAGGGATTCCAATACTTTGGCTTCTACGTAATGACCAATGCGTGCCTTCGCCATAACTGGAATCGATACAACCTTCATAACCTCTTCTACGATTGTTGGATCTGCCATACGAGCTACGCCACCAGCTGCACGAATATCAGATGGGACACGTTCAAGCGCCATAACTGCTGTTGCGCCTGCTGCTTCAGCAATTTTCGCTTGCTCTGCATTCATGACGTCCATAATGACGCCGCCCTTTTGCATCTCTGCCATACCACGTTTTACTCGAGCTGTACCTGTTTCCATTTTCGATTGCCCCCCGCCACTAGTCAGTCATTTTCGATTGTTACAGTTTCATCCCTCTATTTTACATGATCGTCATTCGAATAGACAATTGATTTTGTCACAGACGAAAGCCAATTCCTATGACCAATACTGCGAAACTAGAACAAATTCTTGATAGATTTGAACAAATCTGCAAAGAATTCCCCAATTGCACGGAAGAATAGACGCCACCAGCTGCCCTTCTCCACTTCTTCTGTTGCAATCATGTTCACAGTCTTCTTCTGCTCGGCACCATTGTCCTTGTAAGTGAACGTCACTGTTCCCACTTGCTGACCCTTCTTAATAGGGGCAACAAGCTCATTTGCCGGCTTCAGATTCACTTCTTGTGTAATTTTTCCTTCTGTGGTCGCTCCTTTTGGAATTACGAACGAAACGCCTGTTTCAGCAACAATTGGCACTTCCGTATCTACACCTTTTTTGATTGGAGCTGTCTCTACACCTGCTACAGTCTTCTTCGGTGCAATCTCATTCTTTATTTCAAAATGCTCGAAACCGTGATTAAGCAGCTTCGCTGTTTCTTCGAACCGTGCTCCTTTATCTTTCGCGCCCATTACAACCGAGATCAGTCGCATATTATCGCGTACTGCCGTACCTGCGAAGCAATATTGCGCAATATCAGTAAATCCTGTTTTCATTCCATCCAAGCCTTGATAAGCATAACGCTTGAAGTTCACGACATCTTTATTGGCTTCAAGCATCCAGTTCAAGTTGGAGATTGGCGTTTTGTCACGTTCTCTAAACTTATAGGATTGAATCTTCGTATACTCACTGAATTCAGGGTGATCATTAACGATTGCACGCACCAGCTTGGCCACATCCATTGCTGACATCATCGTCTCTGCCTTTTCAGCTGGGCGGAAGCCTTCAGGCATGCTTGCCCAATCCAATCCAGTAGAGTTGATATAGTGTGTCTTCGTCATACCAAGACGCTTTGCTGTCTCGTTCATGATTTTTACAAACTCAGCCTCAGAGCCAGCAATATGCTCCGCTAGAGCTACCGTTGCATCGTTGGCAGAACCGATTGCCATCGCAATATACAAATCGCGAACCTTATGCGTATCCCCTTCTGCCAAGAAGATGCGGGATCCTTCTGTTTCGGACGCATTCTTCTTCGTTACAATCTCGTCGTCGAAGCTCAAGTCGCCATTCTTCACTTTCTCCATGACAATGTACTCTGTCATCATCTTCGTCATGCTTGCTGGAGGATACGAGATCTCCGAGTCAATATCGACTAATATCTTACCCGTTGAGGCTTCCATAAGAACCGCGGAGCGAAGCTTCAAATCAAGCTTAGACTTATCCGTAATAACTTGATTGCTGTTCCCCTTCGTTGCCGCTACTTGATTCGTTTGCGTTTGAGTTTGAGCAGCTGCCTCAGCTGCCACCATTCCTGCTGATGGCAATAAGGCGAAGCTTAATATTTGACATGCGGTAACCAGAGCGACCGCTCGTTTCCATTTGTTATGTTTCAATGTTGTATGTTGCTTAGACACTACGTACAACTCCTCTCCTGTTGAGTCCCATAGCTATTCTAACATAGCCAGACACGCAAAAAAAAGACAGGGTTGTAATACCCTGTCTTTCCTTGTCGGCATTTTCCGTAAATGCAACACAATTACATGGAATAGTTAGGAGCTTCCTTCGTAATTTGTACATCATGCGGATGACTTTCACGCAATCCTGCGCCAGATATCTTCACAAAATGAGTATCATTCTGAAGCTCTTTCAGAGTGTTCGTACCACAGTAACCCATACCTGCTCTCAATCCGCCAAGCAATTGATGGATCGTATCAGCCAAAGGCCCCTTGTAAGCTACACGGCCTTCAATACCTTCTGGAACCAGCTTCTTCTCATTGCTGCTGTCTTGGAAGTAACGATCCTTACTGCCTTGCTTCATTGCGCCTAGCGAGCCCATACCGCGGTATACCTTGAAGCTGCGGCCTTGATAAATTTCAGATTCACCAGGGCTTTCTTCTGTACCTGCAAACAAGCTTCCGAGCATAACCGCACTTGCACCTGCAGCGATTGCTTTTGTAATATCACCAGAGTACTTAATACCGCCATCCGCAATAACAGGAATGCCGTACTCACGAGCTACGCTCGCACAGTCGTATACAGCTGTAATTTGTGGTACGCCAATACCAGCAATAACCCGAGTCGTACAGATGGAACCTGGTCCAATACCAACCTTAACTACAGAAGCTCCTGCCTCAATCAAATCACGAGTTGCTTCACCAGTAGCTACGTTCCCTGCTACGATAGTCAACTCAGGGTACAAGCCGCGTAGCTTGCGTACTGCTTCAATAATATTGATATGATGGCCATGAGCGGAGTCAACAACGATTAAGTCAACACCAGCTTGTACAAGCAGTTCAGCACGTTCGAATGAATCTTGGGAAATACCGATTGCTGCACCACACAGAAGACGTCCTTGAGCATCCTTCGCAGCTTTCGGATATTGGATTGCCTTCTCAATATCCTTAATCGTGATAAGTCCCTTCAACGTGTTGCTTTCATCAACCAATGGAAGCTTCTCGATCTTGTGCTGCTGCAAAATCACTTCTGCTTCTTGAAGCGTAGTGCCGACAGGAGCTGTTACCAAGTTCTCATGTGTCATCACTTCTTTAATCTGAATGCTGTAGTCATGAACAAAACGAAGATCCCGGTTCGTCAAAATACCTATAAGCTTATTTTCTGCATCCACAATAGGGACACCAGAAATGCGATACTTCGCCATTACACGATCCGCGTCTTCTACAGTATGATCTGGAGAAAGCGAAAATGGATTAGTAATAACGCCGCTCTCTGAACGCTTTACGCGATCCACTTCTTCGGCTTGTTGCTCAGCCGACATATTTTTATGAATAACACCGATACCGCCTTCGCGAGCAATTGCAATTGCCAATGGAGCCTCGGTAACTGTGTCCATACCTGCACTCATAAATGGAATGTTCAATTTAACCTTATCGCTCAAAATTGTCGATACGTCTGTTTCCCGTGGCAGTACACTCGATTTACGAGGTACTAACAGCACATCGTCAAAAGTTAAGCCTTCCTTCACAAACTTAGATTCCCACACCAGAAAGTTCCTCCCTTGATTGTATTGGCGCATTCATTGTCCAAACTCCTTATCATACAGGGCTTGTCCTCTGATTAACGTCGTCTCTAAAAATATATTATTGCAATCTTAGCAAAGCGGTATGAGGCTGTCAAGGATAAGCGTCTTGTTTTGGTAATTCGTAATTCATTTGATTCCTATTCATGTACAAACAAATAAATGTCCACTCCAGGCGAACAATTTTATTACTATTATGGATAGTATGAGATTGTTTGTTATTCTCCATTCATCACCTAATCAGCAAGAAATATAAAAAAAGACCACCGTCGAGATGTCTCAACA